>JAZRWV010000086.1:0-5499 GCA_045599925.1 Myxococcota bacterium | reverse complement strand
GCACAACTTTTGGAGAACAGGGACGACTTCACAATGCTTCGCAAAACTATCATGGCAATATGATGATAGAAATTGCCCTTGTACTCGCCAATTAATTTGAAGAATTATTTTACAAAAAAGGCTGGAAAACAATGATTTTCCAGCCTTTTTTTTATCAATCAGCTACATCAATTTTATCAGTCGATGAGAATTTTCAGAGACGGGGTAAGAGCCATAGCATAATCGCGAAGTGTCACAAGAATGACATAGCGACCGACGTCATCGGTATCATTATAAAGTTTAGTATTTTTGAGAATGTCCGGAATGTATTTCCATGGCGAGCGAATAACATCCTCATCGACCAAAGCCGGATAAATTCCCCAATAAAGGCTCATTCTGGCGCAAATTTTTTCGTCAGTGCTCATTCCAATAATGGGAGCGTGAGGTCTTTCCGCCGACACCATTCTGGCAGTTGTTCCGGTTTTTGCACATACTGCAACCGCTTTTGCATTGAGTTCGCGAGCCATTTTTGCAGCAGATCTCGACAAACCTTCGAGCAGCTGGGAAGACATTTCTTTTTCAAAATCGGCAAGGTTTTCGTGAGAAATCAGAGAAAGAAACCGATCTGAATGAGCCTGATAACCTTCGATCATGTGAACGATGCGATTCATTGTTCTGACGGCCTCAACAGGATATTTTCCGACGGAAGTTTCGCCGGAAAGCATAACCGCATCAGCGCCCGCCATTGCAGCCCATGCGACATCCGTAACTTCAGCTCTTGTTGGCGTACCCGCAGAAATCATCGATTCAAGCATCTGAGTTGCGACGACAACCGGTTTGTTTGCATTGATTGCCATGCGAGTCAATTCCTTCTGAATCAGAGGGATTTCTTCAGCGGGCATTTCCACGCCGAGGTCACCACGAGCAATCATAATGGCATCCGAAGCCTCTATAATGGATTCGATATTTTGAACGGCTTCAGGTTTTTCAATCTTGGACATCACGGGAATATCAGCCCCATGATCGGCAATAAACTGTTTGAGTTCATGGACGTCGCTGGCAGAACGGACAAAAGAAAGAGCCAGATAGTCAACACCAAGCTTACATGCGAAAGCAGCGTCATCCTTGTCTTTATCAGTAAAGGATGGCGTAGAAATCGCGACATTAGGAAGATTAATGCCTTTGCGATCAGAAAGGCTTCCACCGCGAATCACTTTACACAGAATTTCAGTATCCTTGACATCAAGAACGCGAAGTTCGCGAGTTCCGTCTGCCATGAGAATTCGATCTCCCGTCTTGACATCTTTAGCAAGGTCCTCGTACTCGCTTGGAATAAGTCCTTCATTTCCAAGAACTTTACGAACGGTAATTGTGACCTCTGAATTCTCGACGAGTTCGATTAGACCATTTTCAAAGTGCCCAACACGGATTTTTGGACCGCATAAATCCCCAAGAACTGCAACATGTCGTCCACTTCTTTTAATAGCTTCCTTAATCAAACGAAAACTTTCTGCGTGAGACTCGTGAGTGCCATGGGAAAAGTTGAGTCGAAAAACATCGACACCGGATGCAATGAGTTCATCAAGAACTTCCGGTGTGCTACAGGCAGGTCCTTGTGTAGCAACGATCTTTGTACGACGAAATGAGAGAAGATTTTTTTTCAACTGAAAGTTGTCGGTCATTCGAATGATACCTTTAATCAAATTGATGTTTCGGAAATCAGAGCAGCCTTAATGCCAGTCTGCCGACTGGCTGTCTCATTAAGGACACCATCATTCCAATGATAAATATGCCAAAAGGAGTCTCCATTTTCATCAAAAACGGGAACAGCCAGTCGGCCACCAGGATTGAGAAGAGACAGAATCACCTCAAGACGCTTCTCAATGGTTAAGAATTCAGGCGCGGTATTTTCCTCTGTATTGACAGTCTCATCATCAGAGAGTTGAGTTTCAAGTTTAGGCGATTCGAGAGAGATAGTTGCAGTAATGATAATGACATCATAGGGAGCGTATGCGACCATTCCGTTTCGACCATCATTTCGGCATGCCATTTTTTGATACATTTTCTTCATTTCAGAAGGAATTTCAGGCAGAGAAGCAGGAAGGCCGTTGCCGCAACAAATGCGAACGAATTCCTTTTGTTCCTTTAATTCCCCATCATTACTTTCGCTAGCAGTCCCTTTATTATCAATAATAATCTTATTTCGCTGAAGATTTTGGATACTCAGCTCGCTCAAACGCTCATTGATTTCCGTCCCATAGACATGAGCACCCAATCGGCTCAATATTGCCGTAAAATAGCCACTTCCCACACCGACTTCATAAATATTGTCTGTTGGCTGAATGTCGAGCTCGGACAATAAGAAGGCCATATCAGAAAGCTTCAGTAAAGATTGACCATTTCCAATGGGAAGTGCTTTGTCGTCGTAATAGCGAGTTTCAGAACCATCGGGATTCTTAATTCTTTTGACGAGATAGCTACGATGACGTGCTTCAGATGTGATGAACAGCATTCGGGGAATGGAATCAATCGCAGCCAGTGCATTTGGTTTTAGATTGGGAAAATCTGCAGCCAAAAGCTCCAGAACTTCAGATTTTTGAGCCATATAATCTGGTGATAAACCAGCCACAGGAACGACAAGAAGCTGCTTTTCTTCTGCACAGCCGGAAAGCAATACCGCTAAAAGCATGTATAAAACTGATTTTTTAACGAAATTAAGCATATGCAATGAAGTTGAAACAGAGCATCGAACGAGTGAAAATTCCATTCGGAATTTTACCCTACAATAAAAAAAGTTAACACGATACGGCAACTTAAATTCGAATATCTGCTGTGAAAAAAGTTGCAATTCAGCAGGAACTCAATTTCTGGTCTCTATGAATAAGTTAGAATCGATGATCCCCCAACCATCTAGGCCTGGTCATACTCATCACACATGAGATCAGCCTGTCCCGTTTTCATCAGATAGATAGCGGTAAGATTTGGTGTTTTAGGATCGCGGCAGATTTCTTCGATTTCAGCGAGAGAATAATCAGCAACACACTGTCCATGATGAAGAATAAAGAACCGCGAACACAAATTTTTCAGCATGTCAAGAATATGACTTGAAATCAGAATGGATCGACCTTCTGAGGAATATGACTTAAGAAAACGTCCCAATTTATAAGTACTCTCCGGATCGAGCCCGACAAAAGATTCATCCAGCACGACAAGTTCAGGCTTGCCAATGAGAGCCCCTGCCATTGCAATTTTACGTGCCATTCCCCCAGAATATTCTCTGATGAGGCGGTTTCTTGCATTTTTAAGATCACATAAATCGAGCATCTGTTCAATTTGAGCATTCAAATCGTCATTTTCCAGACCTCGAATTTTTCCAATGAGCGACAAAAACTCTTCTCCCGTTAAATAATGATATAGAGTCAGCTCCTGAGGAACGTAACCTAGATGTTTTCTCGCTTCGACCGGATCTTTTTCGATATCATAGCCAGAAATTTTAATGCACCCGGAATCAATTGAGGAAAGGCCTGCGATAGAACGCATTGTCGTCGATTTTCCGGCCCCATTTTGCCCAATAAAGGCCACAGCTTCTCCAGGCTCCAGCTTCATTGAAAGATCATCAACAGCCTTGAGTTTTCCAAAAGATTTGCACAGATGCTGAATTTCAAGAACAGACATGAGCAACCACTACCGAAAAAAGAACAGGAAAAAGCGAATATGATGTTGAGCAGAACGACACTCATTATTGTCCACGCTTCATGCGATGGCATATCAGGCTGCCGGCAATCGTAGCAATAGAACATAAAACGATGACACTGACGACATAGATTAAAGTTCTACCCCACCCGAAATGATATAGACACGGGATGGCAATTGCGATGACCAAAAAGCCTCCATGACGCAAGAGAATTTCGAAACAAGCTCTCATCCGAGCGCGAGAAATACATTGATGTGTAACGGGCATTGCCTCAAGCAATCCGGTATTAAATTCGCGTGTATGAAAAGAAGCCCATGGACGGGAAAAAGCCATCCACGGCATCACAGCAAGAAGGACGACAAAAGGAGAACTCAGGTAATCCGGATTATTCCAGAGTACCAGAGCCATAATCACCGCGAATGTGATAACGAGAATCATTGAAACAGGATGTCGCCGGTCAAACATCAGCATATAACAATCAGCGATCAAAGCATCAAGGGTCTTGGATTGACGCAATTTTTCAGCATAATTGCCATCAATAAACTCATAATTGGCATTGAGCTGAATCATATCTGTATCAAGAAAGCTCGCCAAAATAGCGTAATATCGTCGTTTATAAAGATGTGCAGCATAAATCAGAGCGACAACAAAAACGACAGAAGTAATACCGACTGCAGTCATTGCAGCGTCTACAAATCCTGGCTTTAAAAGAGCTTCTGCGAGCAGTTTAAGCAGCAGCGTAATCATCAAAGAAATAGCAAGTGCCACGGCAGGAGCCATACTAAAAGCCGTTGCGCCGAAACTTGCTCTATTTTTCTGAGTCTGCGTTCCTGCTTCGCCTGTATACAGCAATACTGCAGCCGAAATCGAGGCGCAGATACAAAGTCCAAAAGGCCACATTAAAATGCTCAACAAAGACACGACTGGTGCATCATAAATGTGAAAAGCCCAAAATGCTGTATATGGAATCAGAGAAAATAAGATGCCTGAAAATACCCGCTTCATCTGGTACCAAAACAGTTTCTCAGGTCGCACAGGCCAGGGAGCCAGAATTTTGGTTTCCCGACTTCGAAAAAGAACCTCCATCATCACAAAAGACAAGAGGGCTGTTCCCAATGCCGTCATCCAGAAAGCGATTTCAAAATAGCAGCCACCTGGATTATCAGCTGTTGCCGCTAAATCCGAACTGACAACCAGCCATGAAATACCTGCAATAAGAGGCAACGACAAGAAATAAAGCCAAAGCAGCTTCTTCGATAGTCTTCGATGAAAATATTTTCCAAGTATTCCTTCATTCATATACGGGAAGCCTGCCTGATCTATCGGGTTTTGTAACGACATTCGGATGCTGAGAAGGAATAGCCCCCCTAGCTTCTTCCTGATTGACATAAGCAGGCCTTGGCCCAGATTTCTGTCCCAAAACGCATTCGATCTCACGTTCAATGGCTAGTATTCGACGTTCAGCCAAGCGAGCAAGCTGCGGATCTGGATTTTGTTTTAAGAATGCGCTGTAATTTTGGTGAGCAATTTCGTATTGACCGGCGCGATAAGCAGTTTCACCCAATTCAAAATACGACTCCTGTCGACCAGTTTGAACTTCACATCCACTCAACAAACACATGCTCATGCAAATCACAAGCAGTATCAATATACCCAAAAATCTGTCAGTCATAAAGTGCCTTACATGCATTCCGCACACGTTATATACAGCAAGTCAGTAAATTTGGTAATAATAATTGTTTTCAGCACAAAATCGATATGAAAGTCGTGTTCAAAAGCCTTTCCGAGTAAGGGAAAAAGCCCCCTGCGGCGCGTATTTGCTTGCA
>JAZRWV010000085.1:0-6914 GCA_045599925.1 Myxococcota bacterium | reverse complement strand
CGGTGATATTAGCGAAGAGGCCACACCCGATCCCATCCCGAACTCGGTAGTTAAGCTCTTTTGCGTCGATGGTACTGCATGGGTGACTATGTGGGAGAGTAGAACGTCGCCGGCTTTTTTTTATTCTTTTTTTGTTTTTTTTCGGGGGAACCGTTTCTTTTGTGCCAAAAGAAACAGTTCCCCCGAACTCCTTCCGAAAGAAAAGCATTTGGGATAGTTTGTTTTTCTGCATCCTTATTTTGGGGGCGGTGCTTGGTTGGCTCATCCCCAAAAAACATCTATACCGCCTGCAAAGTATCGAGTACCTGTACGCACTGCGTCGTTGAGCTCATGGTGAGGTTATAGAATCTGCTCACCCAAAAGTAGTATTGGAATTCTTCGTTATCATGGGTAACATAGAAATCATTATCAAGCTTGTTTCCTGGAATCTGCTCGCGTAAAACAACCCTGGGCTATTCGCTGGGGGGCTGGGTTGCACATCCCGTAACGAATAATGTAGTGACTATAGTTATTCAATCCTGTTTGAGTGGCAGATGCGATGAAGCCACTGGAAAATGTGATAAGGTGTATCCAGTCACTATATGAAAAATGATGAAAAAAAAGCAGCGATGTAGATACTGCATCGCTGCTTTTTTCATCTTTACTGTTGATTTCTTATTGTGCAAAATCAGCAAGTTCAAATAAGACAAGACGGTAGAGTATTTCTGCAACACTTTTTCTGCCGGTGCGGCGTAAGTCTGCAATCGTCGCTGGTGTTTGTATTGCCTTAAGCAGTTCGTTTTCTTCTGCATTTAATGTGATTGAGACATTAATAGGTGTTCTCCAGAAACGAACAACAAAACGCGTGTATTGGAAAAATTCCGGAACAATTAAGGAGTCCGAATTTTCACGTAGTGCTTCAAAAAGATAAGAAGCTACATCAACATCATGAAATGGTCTTTGTTGACTTAACGAAAGCCACCTCGCCGGAATATCGTGGAATACTTCTGCTGGACGCCCTTCAAATGAGCTCAAATACTGAAGATTCAGCTGAATAAATCTCTGACTCAGACTTAATGTTTGTGCTTCCAAACCTAAAGAAGAAAAGGCTTCTGAAAGTGACATTTTTCGACTGAGCAGATTGAGTATGGATGGAATGGGTAGATGTTCTGATGCTGGTACTGTTGCTAAAAAGTCTTCTGCGTCGGGTATTTTTGAATCAATTATTTTTTCGATCCAGTCAATATGGCCGTTGTGCACAAAAATGACAAGTGAGTCATTTCGGTTTTTAGCCACAATGGTGTAACGCTGCTGGCGAATCATGCTCATTTTAAGCAGAGATTTCATAAATGAAATCTCCAGTTCAGACTGCATGATGCTTTCGCCGGTTTGAATGAGCAGAGATGGCGAAGAAACACAGGGTTCAATAATTCCTTGGGCGAGTGTTGGCGAAACAATCAGTGTGCTTTCGTCATCATCATCGTCTGGGAAATAGCTTTGTTCAATCGCCTGAAGAACATCTGGTGCAGGTGCCTGAGTCGGTGTCGTTGGATCTGACGGCCGATCTGCTTTTTTCAAATACGGGTTTGCAGGAATATGTTTAATGTTTAAAGGCTGTGCAAAATTGGGTTGAGGGGTGGGCTGTGTATGCCCACTTCCAGCCATGTCATCAGATAATGCCTGAGGTAAATCTGTTTCAGAGGCGGCTTTTTTGTTGGCGTTGTTATCTTGTTTTGCGCTGGGCATGGAAGACAATGAAGGACGGCTGCGTCCTGGTGTCATTGCGCGGGCATGTTGTTCTGCGCCAGGATGACTTCCATCTCGATGTGTGGAGGGGGGATCATGGACAACACGAGGGGCACTACCTTCCTGAACGGAGTTCAGAGAACTGTTTTCGCGAGTAAAGCGTGGTTGTTCTCGCACGCGAGGCTTGCTGCTTTCTGATGGCAGGGCACTTTCAGCGGGAGAGGAGTGCATTTGTCCATCGCGATTAACAGCTCGGCTTCGACGTGACATTCGGTTTCGTTGAACAGGCTGTTCTTCATTTTCGGCATCTTGTTTGAGCTGTTCAAGAGAAATCGATTTTGATGTGCTTTGTACGATAACTTCGACCTGATGGCTGAGTCCTTCGTCGACTTTTTCCAGAAAAACCGGTCCGGTAATCTGTTGCACACTTGAATTCATGCTGGAAACAGGATGTTCACGTCGAATGCTGACGGATGTTGCCAGATAAGGTTTGATGATTTCTTCAAAAAAGTCGATGAAATCGAGGCGCTTAAAAGGCCGTTCAACGACATGTTTAAAGAAACAATCGTCGATATTTTCAGGTAAGAATGGAGCTAAAGCCGGAGGTTGAACAGAAGTCAGAATGCAACGTTCCGCTTCGTGAATATATTTGGGGACGACTGTTTGTAGTGTTCGCAGCATTTCCGGCTGGCGAGACATGTCGGCGACTAGAACGACCGGATGGGTACATCCTTTAAGGACGTCTTCGCACATTTCAAGCCGGGGAATGGTAATGACATCTAATCCATACTGTGAGAATTGATGTACCATTAATGCGCGAACTGAAGGATTGGCATCATAATAAACAATTTCGCTCATTCACATTTAGGAACCCGTTAAATGGTGTCGTTAATACGAGTATCCTACCTCCACCAAATCAGCTGTAATAATTCCCACAACCTGTCGTGCAACAATCTGAATGCAGACGAGAACACGAATGTAGTCTTTTATCATTTAGTTCAGCACATACCAATATAAGATTCATGATAAAGTTACATCTCAGCCAGGGGATGCAAAGCAGTTGAAATGGTATGGCGTATTTTAGGGGGGCTGATAATAAGAGTGAATCCGCGTATTGCCTGCAGGGCAATAGCGGATTCGGCCGGGTGTATGTCGGCTGATTGCCGGCATAGCCCGGCCAACAACATGGGACAAATTTGATTGAAACGAGTGTCTGTGCTATAAAAGCGAGGAATAGACGCCGTTCGAAAGGCGTTCTTTTTTTTCGGGGTATCGAATTGAATAGAAACAGGAAGAAAATGGAATTTCTGCGAAGATACGGGATTATTGCTGCACTAACCTTGTTTATTTGGGCAGGGTTGGCCTGTTTTGCGGATGCCGCTCCGAAAAAGACAGCTTCGAATAACGCGAAAGAAACCGTGACATATGTCGTTCAAAAGGGTGACAGTGTCGATAAAATAGCCAAAAAATACAGCGTAAAAAGTGATGATATTGCTCGTTGGAACAATCTTTCGGATGTGTCGCATATCAGAATAGGACAGAAGCTGAGAATTCGTGTCCCCAAAGGCAGTGTGGCTGCAAAGAGCGGAAAAGGTGTGGCAGCTCCTGTGGTGGCTCAGAACGTTTCATATGTTGTCAAAAAAGGTGACAATCTCGGTAAGATTTCTCGCAAAACGGGGATTCCTGTCGAGGAATTAAAGAAAAATAACAGTTTTCTGCGAAAGAATCCTGACAAACTGAAAGTCGGGCAAACACTCGTCCTTCGCGTGCAGCGATTTGACGGAGCTACTGGGGTATCTCGCGGTCTTGCCAATAATGGATCGCTTGCCGGCGGCATCCAGATGAAAGATGGGAAAGGATATTTTATCCGCAATCCAAAACATGCGTATGGAACGGCATTGACGATTGGAACTCTTATGGATGCGTTTGCCGCGTATGCCGAGAAATTCCCAAAATCACAGCGATTTGCGGTTGCTGATATTTCTGCCGAACACGGCGGAAAACTGAGTCCGCATCTCTCGCATCAGTCGGGACGCGATGTCGATGTCAGTTATATCAATAAAGCTGATAAGAAATTTGAAGGCTTTACGATGATGAATGACGCGAACTTCGATGCCGAAAAGAACTGGTTCCTTTTTGAGTATCTGCTTTCGACAAAACGTGTTCAATACATCTTTATGGATTACAATTTGCAGAAGTATGTTTACGATTATGCAAAGACACAGGGATACAGCGACGGTCAGCTGAAGTCGATCATTCAGTATCCAAATGGCAAAAAGAGTTATTTTGCAATCATTCGTCATTCCAAAGGGCATGTGAATCATTTTCATGTCCGTTTTGTCTGTTCTGAGTCGGATAAAGATTGCAGATAATAAGAATAAAAAAAAGCATTGCAGAGGCAATGCTTTTTTTTTGAAGAATTAATTCTGAGTTTTGGGTTTTGTTCTTCGTTTGACGAGTGTGGTCCGGAATTCCTGACCATTGAGTTTGTTAAATTCGGCTTTTGCCTGATTGGTACATTGGGAATCGCCAAGTTTTTGGCAGGTATGTTCGAGTACTTTGTAGGCGGGTTTATATGTCGGATCCAGGTTGACAGCTTTTTGAGCCGCTGTTCTGGCCTCTTCATTTTCATCGATAGTTGCTTTGAGAATTGCAGCACTTGTAAAAGCAATAGCATCCTGTGGGAAGTTGTTGACGACTTTGAGGAACTGTTCACTGGCGGATGCTGTATCACCGTAACATGCGTATGATGAGACGAGATTGATGATAATGGCCTGATTATCGGGTTCGAGTGTTAGAGCATTCTGGAAGGCATCGGCCGCTCGGGCGCAATGGCCGAACATTCGGAGTGCTGTTCCAAGATTATAGAGGGTATAGGCCGAATATTCCATTTTAACGGCTGCATTCAGATCGCGGAATGCAAGGAACTGTTTGTCTGCTTTCGCATATGCAACACCGCGAATCGTGAGCATTTCAACGGATTCACCTTCGTTGTTGATGACGTCTGTGGCGAATGAAATGGCTTCATTGTAATCCTTCGAATAGAAAATATCGAGGGCTTTATCGACGGAAGAAATTTCTGCAACAGCTCCTTCTGTCGCAGGTTCGACCTCAGCGTTTTTTGAACAGGAAATACACAGGCCGACTGCAAGTGCGATGGCACCGATAATCTGTAGTTTTGACATAATGCTCTCTTTAGAATGTTAGGCTGTCCGATTCGCATGAAACAAAAGGAACAGAATTTCAATCGTCCATTATCCAGGACATTCCAAAATAGTTCAAATTATTTGTGCTGTTTTTATGTTACTATATCAGCCGGAGCTTTGCCCCAAATCCCATTTAAAGGCTTAGTTCATAAGCAAAACAGTGGAAACTCCCTGGTTGACTGGTAAGCGGATTCTTTATGAAATATCTATCCATCATTTATTTCCTGGTTTTGTTTGCAATATTTGGCTCGTACCTCGTCTTTTCACTTCCCGATAATTCGCAGCGTCTTCACGTGGCAACGGCAAGTCAGTTGTCGGGAACTCAGCATAACAAGATCATTGTTTACGCGCGAGATATCGATACTGGTTCGAGATTTTCAGGTTATAGCATTGAAACGCACTGGGTTCCTGCTCCGGATGCACAAGAACATTTGTTGAGAAAAGGGAGCGCGATGGAGGCGTTGATCGCTGATGGAATGACTGTGCGGGAAAAACTGCCCGAAAATGGGGAATTGGTGATGCAGGTCCCCGATATTCCAACAGTTGAAGTGAGTGCTCTTATGGTTTCGCTTATCGATTCCGACAATAATGTGCGCAAAAGAGCCTGGGTTCCTGCTTCGGTATTTAATCAGCAGCCCGTCATTCAGACTCTGGCTGTTGAAGAACCCAAAGACGTATTCTTTTCTGCTGTTGTTCCGGCTTCTTTTATCTTCAATCAGTCGAATGAGGTGATGCTCGCCATATTTGAACATCATCAGCCCTGGAACGGAACGCTTAAAATTGAGCAGACTTATGGGCCAAAAGCCAACTATTTGAATGAAATCCCAATGAATGGTCTCGGTCACCTCAAAATAGCCATTCCTGCTGCATGCGATTTTAAATTAACTGCTGGCGAGTATGAGTTTTACACGACGTTTGTTCCAAACGAAAAACCAATCCATGCCGTGATTGATTCTCCTGTTATGACGCCGGAACATCGCCCCGTTCTCTCGGTGACACCTGTCGGTACCATGCCCGATATTACTGTCGATTATTTCGATGAAAATGCCTTCATCGGTCGACAGGTTATTCCTGCAAATCAGGCACGAAGTGCAGAATTGGAGCTCGATTATGTTTATGGCAATACGCCGTCTGTATTTTACGCGCGAGTCAGTGCGTCATCCATTGGGACTCCGGACAGTTCTCAAACATTTCCAATCATCGCATCAAAAGAAGCTGTTTCTGATTATCAGCAGGCCGCTATTGCACTTAAGCTCCTAAAGACGTGGTCTTCGGAACATCCGGAAGCTGACTATCTTTCATCGCTTTTGAGCAAATCCAAAAAACAGTCCCATCTCATTAGGGATTATGCGTTTGCCCTTGCTTCAACTCATCATGCACCGGTGATTGAAATGCGTGTGAAAACGGAATCGGCGGAACAGCAGGCTTTTGAAGCTCGCAAATCGGAGCAGAAATCCGTCATGAATGTCGTTTTGGTTGCATGGTTTGGGCTTGGACTGCTCGTGTCTTTGGTGCTTGTCATCCGCAATCATCGAAAAAGACGTCAGATGTGGGATGAAATTCTGGCATCCGGAAATGCAGAAGTTGGCGATGTGCCGCCGCAAACTTCTGGTTTTATGCTCTTCTGTCTGCTCATTCTCTTTGTGGGCTTTATGGTGTCGCTGTATTTCATGATGCAAATCGTATAACGCTTTCGTCATGCGGTTTTGCTTTGGGAACGCGCGCTATCCGGCTTTGCCGGATACGCCGCGCTAAAAGGCCTATGCTGACGCATACGGCCTTTTTTTATGGTGTAATCGGCCTCACACACGGCACAGATGTAACGGGTAATAAGGAAAATTAAGCAGGGCTACAGCATTTACTTTTTCCATTGAAAAAGCATATCCAACATGGCAGTAGGGTTGAGCGATGCCTTAAGCATCAACAATTTTTTGGTATCTCTGCCAGATCTGGCATCATTGAGCAACCTCATAGCGATCTTTC
>JAZRWV010000084.1:0-22140 GCA_045599925.1 Myxococcota bacterium | reverse complement strand
GAAGAAAGTCGCGACCGCAAGTCGTTTAGTCGGGATGAAGACCGTCGCGACCGCAAGTCGTTTAGTCGGGATGAAGACCGTCGCGACCGCAAGTCGTTTAGTCGGGATGAAGACCGTCGCGACCGCAAAGCACCTCGCGATGGTGAACGCCATGAAGGAATGGCTGCGGAGAAAAAACGCCCGTTCGCGAGAGGCATTCGTCCTAAAACACATTCCGGTTCGAGACACTAATGGCATGTGCTTTGAACTTTGTATCGGTGTGGCGGTGCGTATGAAATAGCACCGCCGGCAAGTCGCAGTTCCGATGCATCGGAACAAGACGGCTCTCATCATATTTATGCGGTGCGTATGAAATAGCACCGCCAGCAAGCCGTAGTTCCGACGGGTCGGAACAAGGCGAGCAAATAGAGCAGAAAACATGAAGAAATTTCTGGCAATGGCAATTCTGACTGCATTCATGATTCTGCCAATGAACGCGAATGCAGAAAATAACGAAGATTTTGGAAAGTCTGCAGTCGCGCAGGCACTGATAAAAAACAAGACGCAGTCCGCAGAACAGACGCGCAAAATCAGTGCACCTCAGCCTGCAAAGCCGTATGCACTTGAAGAAGATGTGCCGGCTGACGTCGATGGGCTGATGGAACGCGTCGAACAGCAAAATCGCGCGCTTGTCGATGAGTTCGAAAAATTGCTCGAAAAAGACCCACTCAATCCGGATGCACCCAAATGGCTTGCAGAAATCGCAGAATTCCATTGGCAGATGGCGCATTACGAGTATTTGCGCGCCCGACGTGCATGGCTCTCCGAACTCGACAACTGTGCGGATACGCCAGATGCGTGTCCCGCCGAACCGCAGGCCGATTATCATCAGGCCATCGATGATTATCGTAGAATTTTGGCCAGATATCCGGCTTATGAACGCATGGACGACGTCCTCTTTCGATTGGGCGATGCGCTGATCCGAAATGGACAGTCTAAAGAAGGCATCAGCTACTTGCATCGATTGACGCAGTCTTATCCGGATTACAAGGATCTTGATGCGGCATATCTGGCAATGGGCGAGTTTTATTTTTCGCAGAAAAATACCGGAACTGCTCAGGCCGCATATCAGACGATTATTGACCGATATCCCAATTCGACGTTTTTTCAGTATGCACAGTATAAACTGGCCTGGACATATCTGAACCTGGCCGATGACGAATCCTACGAAATGGCAATTCAGCTTTTCCAGCAAGTCGTCGAGTCGATTGATTCCAAATATGCGTCAGCTGTCGATGCCGATGGGCAAATCGATGAAAATAAACTCAATGCAGGTGTGATTTCTTTTAGAAATCAGGCATTGAACGACTTGAGCACGACTTATGTCGAACTGCCGGATGGCTGGAAAAAAGCCAGAAGTTATCTGAGCACCAAGCTGCCGCCTGAAAAAGCTCGCGATAAGATTGAGCAGCTCGGCGGCATTCTCGATGCGCAGGGCAAATTTGAAGAAGAAATCGAACTTTATGGCGATTTGATCGATCAATATCCGACTTATTCTCATGTCGTCGACTGGCGGATCGCAAGAATTGAAGCCTTTAAGGCCGCAAACCGACTCGATGAAGCCGAAGTCGAGACGAGAACCGCCATTGCGTCTTTGAATCCGGAAAGTGAATGGTACAAACAGAATGCTTCGACCGACGCAAGTGCGATTCGAAGAAGCTCGCAGTTTGTCTCCGTTCAGCTCAATACCCTTGCGATTGCATCGATAGAAAAAGCTGAAAAAGCTCAGGATGAAACTCAAAAAGATGCATTGTGGGGGGATGCAGAAACACTGCTTTCGCAGCAGCTGACCTGGTATGCAAAAGATAATGCTTCATTCGATATTTATTACACGTATGCGTATGTTTTGGATGAACGATCGGACGGTGCACTTGCAAAACTCAAAAAACAATATGGAAAACGTTTGAAATCGGATCCCGAACTTGCATCCGATGTTTTGAAAAAACTTCAGGAGGCTGCAGGCGCCTATCAGCGAATTGTCGACTGGATGGACAATGTTCAGGACGAAGAACGCGCGGAACAGGTTCGTGTGGCTGCGAACCGACAGGTCTTCGTTTATGCGAATATCCTCGCGACGTCCGATCCCGAATGGTCGATCGTCAATTCGGCTAAAACGACGAATTTCGTCGAAGAAAAACGCGGTTCTGAGGTTCAGGCTGAAGAACCTTTGTCAGAACACGAACTCGGCTTCGTGCGTTCTGCGGAACAATTTTCATCGCGTTATCCCAAAGACGATGAAACACCGGCATTTTTGTGGCGTGCTGCTGAAATTTACCGAACCCATTACCATTATAATCAGGCCGCATCGCGATTCGACGAAATCGTTACGAATTTCCCGGATCACCAGTATGCCGCCATCGCAGTCGGTTCGATGTTCGAGCTCTATTATAAAGCCAGTAACTACGAAAAAATCGAATACTGGGCAAAATGGCTGATAGAGCATAAGAATTTCAAGCATTATACCGTAAAGGAACTCGAGGATACGGCATCATTTGCTATCGACAAACAGGCTGTTGCACTCGCGGATGAAGGAAAAATTGATGACGCGACTTCGACGATTATGCGCATCGAATCCTCATTCCCGGATCGTCGCGAACATGTAACGGCTGCGCGCTTTAAAGCTGCGGCATTTGAAGAAACTCGCGCGCATTATTATGCAGCCATGACTTATCTCGAACCGCTTGTGACGATTGCCGATACGCCGATTCATAGCGCGCATGCTTCGTTCCTCATCGGCGTCGATGCTTCGAATGCGGCGCGTTACGACGAATCGGCCGAAGCATTTGAACGCGCAGCATTGAAATATCTGGAAATCGCGGCAAATGACAAGCCTGCGGATGAAACCTCAAAATCTGCAAAATCAGCAAAATCTTCGAAAAAATCCAAGACACCAAAAGAACCTGAAAAGACTTCTGCTCTGAATGAAACAGATCGTCTCGAAACCGCTAAGTCGTTCTTTTATGGCGCGCAACTCTATCGCAACACTGGTCATCCCGATCGCGCCATTGCTTTGATTGCTCGCTATATTCAGCTGGAATCGACCTCGGATTACGAACTTTATCAGGTCGGCGATGCAATGAAAGTGGCCGTTTCTGAAGATGAAAAATCCTCATCATCCCCCCTTCTTACGCGGACTACTGCCACACTGGAGCTCGCTTCTCTGGAATCCACTGATTCAGCACAAACGGCGAGTGATCGGTTGTCGTCATACGCATCTGATTCGGCATTGAGTGGGGAAATACCGGGCCTTCTGAGACAGGTTTATTTCCAGTGGGCTCAATATGCCGTGGATGCTCATAATCTGGATGAAGCCAATAATGCTCTCAGGCATCTCAAACCCGATGAAAACACCTGGAGTAAATCGGAAATGGCGCGAATGTACTACCTTCAGGGACGTGCGGCGCAGCTCGAATTTGAAGATGTCGTACTCGAATTCCCGATTCGAACCCTTCGAAAACGCATCGAACAGAAGGCAAAACTTCGCCAAAATGCTGAAAAATTCTATCAGCAGGCTATCACTTATAAAAATGCGCAGATTTCGACCGCATCTGCGTACGAACTAGCCAGAATGGCACTCAATTTCCGCGATTCATTCAAGAATTTGCCAGCCCCAAAAGAACTCGAAAACGACCCGGATGGTCTCGAGGAATACAACATCTGGATCGAAGATGAGCTCATTTTCCCGGCTGAAGATGCCGCAGCTTCGCTGCTCGACGTCGGGCGGCAAATCACTGTTCAGCTGGAATCCTATACACCGCAGGCTTATAAAACTGCACAGGCTTTAGCTGAACTCAAACCCGATGATTATCCGGTTTCGAAAGCTTCGGTTTTCGAGGATTCCAAGTGAGAACATGACGACACCGATTTTTGGCAATACAAACGGGCTGAATGCTCGTGAAATCGAATCCATCAAAGCTCTTGGACTGTTAAAATGTCCGCAAAACCTTTTAGTGACGCGTGACCTTGCGCATCGCATGACCGGAATCAGCGACCAGCTTCATCGCAAAGTCGGCGTCATTCTGGGCCGAACCGGCCATGTGGAATGCATCGTTCTTGGCGATGCACAACGGGCTTATTTGCCCGATATCGGTCGTAGTCGTGCCGGTCTTGGCCGTCTGAGAGGCATTCGTTTTGTTGTGACTTCGATTGAAACTACCCATGACGACCTCAAAAATCCCTCCGAGCTCCTCACAATGGATGAGTTGACGGACCTCGCCAAACTTCGTTTGGACTTCGTCGTCGCGATTGAGACCAATATTCTCGGCGCGCCAGGTCGCGCCGAATATGCCCATTTGACGCCTTCTTTAAAAGGTGTGAGTGTTTCGCGAACTGGTGTCGAAGCTTTCGAAGAACTGCCGAAAAATGCCGATGAAATTCTGAAAGCTGTCGAAACCGAACTTCGTGCGACGACGGATAAAGCTCAGGAAACGAAGCAGCCTCCTGCCATTCTGGTGCATTTGAACACCGGTGAGCGCGATGCTGCCGAACGACGCGATGAAATGCTCGAACTCTGCAGAACTGCCGGCATTGAAGTCGTTCGCATGATTGAACAGAAACGCCGTTCTGCCGATCCCAAAACACTCGTCGGATCCGGAAAACTCCAGCAAATCGAGCTTTATGCACTCGATGATGATGCCGAATTCGTCATCTTCGATCGCGAGCTCAGTCCGGCTCAAACTCGCGTGATTTCGCACGCATTGTCCCTGAAAATCCTCGATCGCACGCAGCTGATTCTGGATATCTTTGCTCAGCGTGCGAAGTCTGTCGACGGCAAGCTTCAGGTCGAGCTCGCGCAGCTCAAGTACAATCTGCCAAAGCTCATCGATCAGGATACGGCGATGAGCCGCCTGACGGGCGGCGTCGGCGGTCGCGGGCCTGGCGAAACCAAGCTCGAAATGAATCGTCGAAAGGCGCGTGAACGCATGCAGGCTCTCGAACGCGACCTCAAAAATCGGGCTTCTCATCGCGAACTTCAGCGAAAAAAACGAAATGCGCAGCAAATTCCGGTCTTTAGCCTGGTCGGTTATACCAATGCCGGCAAATCCACCCTGCTCAACGTTCTGACGCAGTCCGATGTCTATGCCGAAAATCAGCTTTTTGCGACACTCGATACGACGAGCCGCCGTCTGCGTTTTCCGCGCCTTCAGGACGTCATTTTTACGGATACGGTCGGCTTTATCCGTGATTTGCCTCAGGATCTCGTCGCGGCTTTCAAGGCGACTCTCGAGGAGCTCAACGATGCAGATGTCCTGCTTCACGTTATCGATGCTTCCAGCCCGCAGGTGCATTCTCAAATCGCCGCCGTCGAAGCCATCCTAAAGCAGCTCAACCTCGCCGATAAGCCCATCATTCGCATTCTGAACAAGACTGATCTCATCGATCCGCAACTCGCCATTGAACTTTCACGCCAGTACGACGGCGTCGCGATTTCTGCAAAATTCCGTTCATCCACGCTGCCTCTTGTCGAACGCATTCAGGACTTCTATTTGGCCAGAAAATCTGGAATTCCCAAGGTTGAAGCGGAAATAAAGATTCGTACGTTCGACGATGACGATGGCATTATTCCATTTGAATGAGTGATTTTTGTTTTGGGGCCGTCCTATGCACTTTGTGCATACGGCCGGCTTGGGGTCGGCCTATGCTTCACAGCATACGGCCGACTTTGATATATTTATTATATAAATAGATCGTGCCTGTGCTTGGTGTATTTCAAATCTATTGTGTATTGGCCAGTCCGGAGTTGTTATATAATCTTTTTACTTCATCAGCACTCAATGCGTTACTATAAATACGGGCAATCGCAATCTTGCCATTCCATCCTGATTCAGCACTGGTTGCATTGTAGGGATCTCCTCCAATTGCGAACCATAATTGCTCTCCAAATTGAAAATTGCCACTCGTATTTTGAGTGTCTTTTAATACCCCGTTCTCATAGATCTTAGCTGTTCCTGACTCTTTATCCCATGTTCCTATCACGTGATAATATTGACCAATAATCGGTTCAATACCGCTATTGATCTCGAGATATTTTCCACCAACATGTATGACAAATATAATATTTTTCGGGTTGTCATCATATGTTCCCAGTTGAAAACCAGTGCCGCCCCCATGATGTGAGGAAAATGGTTTCGCGGTATTTTTGTCATTGCATTGCTGATCAAGTGTAAACAAAACTTCAAGACTGTGACCATCTTCTATCTGAGACTGGATATCCTTGTAATTGCCATAGTCAATCCGGTAGTAATTTTTAGGGTAGGCCTTGCCAGCTGGATTGTCAAAATATGCAGCAAATCGCGAGAGTTTATCGACATAAATGGTTTGGATTTGTCCTATCGGGGTAACAGTGAGTTTTGTATTGGCAACATTGATTGCCGTTCCATCTTTTCGGAAGACAACATCCAGAATGTCGGCATCTGGAGTTGGTTCTGGTGCGCAGGTTCTTTGGCTGCATCCATATTGGCAGTCTGTTCCTGCTCCCCACTGATTATTTGGAGTGCATAAATATGCCGTTGCGTCTACACATTTTTTTTCTCCTTCATCACATGTATGGGGGAGTGTCAAACATGCGCTGCCATTGCATCCGTTATTACAGGACATTTCATCGTACCAGGCACCATTCACACACTTCTTTTGCATGTTATTGGTGCATTTGCTCTCGTCATTGACACATTGTCCGCATTCTGTTCCTTGGGCATTGCAGGATGTTGAGCAGGACATGGGGGTTAGAGTGCCATTAATACAAACCTGAAGTTCACCATAGTTGTGATTGTTGATACACGTCTTACTGTCATTACGACATTCGCCGCATTCTGTTGCGGATTTGCAGTTGTTGTATTCACAGACTGTTGTGGTATCCCATTTGCCAGTATCATTACAGGTATAAATCTTTCCATCTGAACACATCTTTTCGCCAGCTTTGCAGCCAGTCGCCGTGCATTTGCCATCGGAACAGGTTTCTCCTTTTTGGCATAATATTTCACTCCATTTGCCATTTTGGCACGTTTTATATTTATTTGAATCCAGACATTGGGTTTCTCCATCGGTGCAGGTTTCACAGAATGAAGAATTTTCATGAAGTTGGGTTATTCTTCCCTGGATGCAATACATTAATGCACCATTTTCACAAAACGTATCATCATCATCTAAACATTCTGCACACTTTGTGTGATCACTGGTGCATCCCATGCCTGCTTGACATTTGGTATATTCACTCCATTGCTTGTTTTCAAGACATGTTCTCAAGCCTTTATCCTGATCACATTCGGTTTCATTTAAGGCGCACTGGGTTGGAAGGCATTTGTCCCCATCGCATAAGCGACTATCGCATTTTTCAATCACTTTCCAAAATCCCTCAATACATATTTCACTATTGGTATTTCCATTCGAATTTTGGGAACATCGTTGTTCACCCGAAGAACAATCATTTTCGAGGGAACATCCATATAGCAGGCTTAAACTGACGAAAATTGCTGCGATTGGGTATTTTTTCACGTTTGAGTTCCTTATGGAAAAATTAAGCAGGAGCTTGGAGTGATCGTTCTGGTTGTTTTGTTCACCTTGCGTATTCGCGCTACGGTTCGCCAGGCCGGCCTGTGCTTTACAGCATACGGCCGGCAATGTTTGATATTTGTTTAAAACTTGCAGTCTGAATCCAGACAGGCTTTGTGCGTAACAGATCCTGCCGAATTGGCCAAAAGATTATATTCAACCGAAAACTGTTTCACGCTGTGCGCCGGTACTTTGACTTTATATTTAAAATAGTTGTCCAAGATGGATGCAGGACTCCAACTGCCGGAAACCCATATAGCTTTATATATCGCATATTGTGGTATATAGGTGTTACTGACCAATCCATTCGGTTCGCGAACAAATGTGGAAAGCGCACCATTACATTTAATAATATAGCTGAATTCTCTTTCCTTGTCCCCCTGGTTTGCCAGTGTGATCGTTTCGAGATAATCCGTCATCCAGTTGCCAAACCCGTCACTGATCCCGTCATGTTTCGCATAATGTTTGTAATCGGCAATAATATTGGCTTTAGAATCACTTCTTATCGTGTGAAAACGCGCTAAATCTACACCGACAGCCTTAATACTGTTGTTCGGATTGATATGTGTTATCCACTCCGTCGCATTCGGATAGTCCTGTGATTTCATATCGCTTTGTGAAATGGCTGAAAATGCATTTCCCTTATAGGAATTGCATTCATCGCCGTCACAAACATAATACGGATTTGTATATTTGACTGGAAGTGTGCCGGCTGCTGTTTTGTCGTTAAATGTCCAAACCAAATCGGAGTCGACGACACCGGCAAAATCATCAAACCCGATATGACCAATAGTTGTATCGCCAGTGTCATCTTTACCCATGTCATAACCATTCTGGGCGTTGGATTTCATGTTGTCGGCAAGTTTGGTTGCATCGGTATAATATACAAACTCAGCTTTTGCTGTACTTCCATGCGTCGAAAATAGAACGGCTCCGTTTGCAACAGCGCCATCTGATGACATAATATCTGCACTCTTAAAGACATTGATGTTCATGTGGGCATTCGATTTGTCCGTTTTGGAGCCGCCCAGAACGTAAATGTATTTGCCGGATGGGATGCGATAGGTTATCGGCTTTCGATTTTCTGTTTTATATGGCGTGCAGACACCGGTTTTCTCTTTATAGGAATGACAGAATCCAAAATATGAATTGAACGTACTCAATTGGGTACTTGTCAAATTATCTGTCAGGGTGACGAAATTGAGGTTATAGAATTTTACCCATTCATCTTCACCCAGCCAGGTTCCATCCCCTCCGTTTTGATAACCGAGATTCCTCACTGTCACATAGAGATCTTCGTCGCCGGTATTGGTGACGCGGTATCCGTAATAGCCTTTCCGATTCTGTGCAGACAGGTGTTCGACATTGTGTTCAAATGTGAAGAATACATCCTTTTCCGTGACATCTGCAACTGTCAGACATGTGTTGATGTTGCGTACACTCATGTGCTCCGGGCTGTTCGAATAAGTATATAACGCGCGATCGTTCAGGCGTTTGACATACTTGAGTTCAGCTGGCTTCATCGGATCTTCCGAAGAATCAGATGTCGTTTTGAACGAAGCTGGATCAACCGTAGTCTGAATTTCAAATGGCAGTTCGATGCTATGTGTCTGAGCAGCTACGGTTAAATCAAAATTCTGACTGGCCGACGATTCAATATAAACATAGACGATATCACCCTTATTTAATTGAACATTGAGTGACGTCGCACCACTCGCCAGCTCTTTGCCATCGGCATCCAGAATGCTGAGTTTGCTGGCAGTGGAACAATCCACTTTATAAGAGTCATCGTAGGGAACAAAGGTTTTATAATACGTTTTTCCCGATGATTCAGCCGTGTCATGTATCGACGAAAGTCGGAATGCTTCCCGGTTTCGCGCCGTTGGCGCACCGGAATGTGCTATATCCGCAAGACCCGTCAGTTCATATAATGCTTTTACGCGTTCATAGCTTAGCGGAGCATCATAGATACGGGCAATCGCGATTTTCCCATTCCATGCGGATTCACCTTGTGTTTGAGTGTATGCATCCGCTCCAATGCCAAACCACTTTTGTTCACCGAATTTAAGATCGCCAGTGGCATTCTCTGTGCTCATCAGCCGCCCGTTCACATAAATAGATGCTTTTCCGGCGGCTTTATCCCATGTGCCTATCACATGATAATACTGGCCCAGTGTCGGCACAATATTGCTGTGAACATATATATATTTTCCACCGACATGCGGCAAAAAGATAATATCTTGATGCGCTTCACTGTTCGCAGTATTCGGTCCAATCTGGAAGCCCGTTCCTCCAGCCTGGTGCGACGATAGGGGTTTGGGACTGACATCATCATCCCATGCTTTATCAAGAGTAAACAGAATTTCAATGCTGTGACCGTCGCTAAGCCGATTCATGATATCCTGATTCGACGCATAATCAACCTGATAAAAGCTGTTTGGTTTCTCTCCTGGCGTGCTGTCAAATGCGGCGGCAAATCTCGATAAATCGTCCATATAAACGGTCGAAACTTTATTTCCTTTCACAACGACTTCGAGGTCGGTGGCTGCCACATTCACTGCTGTTCCGTCTTTTCGGAAAACGACATCCAGAATATCGGCATCCGGCGTTGGTTTTGACGCGCATCTCGTGTCTTTGCATCCGTAATCACAATCTGTTCCATCATCCCAGTGATTGTCATTTCCGCACACGTACGCCCTGTGGTTTTCACATTTTAATTCTCCGGTGTCACAATCATGAGTCGGTTGGACCTGCTTTTCTGCACATTCATCGCCATTACAGCCGAATTCACAGATTGTTCCAGTTTCCCATCTGTTGTTATTTCCGCAGACATATGCGGTCGCGTTTGTGCATTTCTTTGAGCCACTCTTGCATTCATCCATAGGCTGAATATTGGGGGGCGCACATTCGTCACCAGCGCATCCATACTCGCAGTCAATGCCGTTATCCCAGTTGCCATTGCTGAGGCATATGTATGCTTTGGCATTTAAACATTTCTTAGCTTGCGGTGAACACTTATCTTTGGGCTGGTCTTGTTCGGGTGCACATTGATCGCCGTTACAGCCGTTTGGACATGATGTTCCTGATGACCAGATTCCGTCATTTGTGCAGGTATAAGCCGTTCCGTTTTCACATTTTTGAATGCCGGCATTACATTCATCTTCGACCACTGTCACCATGGTTGAAGACTCTGAACATCCAGTAATTCCAATACAAAATGCAGTTGCGAAAAGAATGCGTTTGCGGGGATTTCCAAACATATGCACCTCATGATTGATAGATATTTCGCATAGATTGACTATGCATAACATGCTTAATCTATCACAGAATAGAAGGCGTGTTATCATTAAAATCAATTTATAGACTTGTATTGTAAATAATGTATAATTTTGTTTCAAAATGTGTTCGTGCCTTGCGCATTCGCGCTACGGCCCGTTTGTCCGTCCTATGCCCTTTAGGGCATACGGCCGGAAAATGCGTCGGCCTATGCCGCGCGGCATACGGCCGACGGTCGGACAATGTCCGACTTTTGTTGTTTTGTGCATTCAACATATTTGTGCTAATCTTGCGTTCGCGATTGATTCGCAGTGGAGTTTTTGTACTTCGAGTCTCATCACCAACCTCATTTGGACTACTTTATGAAAAACGTCAAATTCCTCTTCATTCTAAGTTTAATGGGGGCATTGTCCAGTTGTGAATGGCATGCCGATTTGTACAATAGGTACGCTGATGAGAATGGAATAGCCGTAAAATGCGGGCTGTGCGACGGTAAACTGCTCGATGAAACAGGGGTATGTTCCGGCGAGTGGCGGCCATTGGAAATGATAGATTTGGGAAATGGATATTATATTAGAAAATTGGAAGATGATAAATATGTCTGTGGTGCGTATAATGATGTCATAAAATCATCGATACCGGGCAATTGCGATGACGAACTCATTAATAGATTTCATGATGATTCCAAATATTCACTCTGTCGAGGCGGTAGCGTTTGCGTAACAAATGAATCCGATGATTACATCTTTGCTTCATGCAATACTTGTGGCCAGGATTTGGTCAGATGCGAAATCAGTGCTGAAGATGAAACAGAACAACCCAATCCTCAGGAAACGGATGACAAAACAGAACAGCCCGAAACTCAAAATTCTGATGAAGACAAAGACCTGACCAATTCTCAAATCATTGATGAAAAAACGGGTAAAAAATATCAATGTGTTTCATTAAATGATAATGCAGAACACTGTGGTTCCTGCAATCATCCGTGCAATGACGGAGAGTTCTGTCAGGATGGCGTGTGTGTAACAACTGGCGAAAAAGACAACTGTGGTGAAGGAATTCAAACTTGTTATTGCACTGTTGATAACGAGGGCAATTACGTAGAATGCTTTGATGAATCAGACAGTGAAAGAACGCTTGTTTGTCTGTTTAATGATGGACGTAATACGTGCGGTTTAACTCAGTGCAGCGAAATTCCGCATGGCGGATGCAAAAATAGTGAGCAGTGCCTTTTAGACAAGACTGATAATAAATATAAGTGTGGTTGCGCGGAGGGGTTCGTTGCATATAATCATAATTGCTATAACCCGTATTCGACATCATCTTGTGGAATTACGGAAACAAACACAGATATTGTTACATGCACAACAGATATGATTTGTAATGGAAAAGAATGTGTCTGTGACCATAATTATGAAAATTGTGATAATAAATGTATTAGCGTCATCGATAATAAAGAAAATTGCGGTGGTTGTCATAAAAGTTGTGATGATAATGAAAAATGCGAGGGGCGAACTTGTGTTTGTCAGGAAGGGTTTGCAAAATGCGATTGGGAATCATGCGTTGCCAATGATGAAAACCATTGTGGCGCTCGTGGGACTTGCAATGTATCGGATTCCAATTCAGAGAACTTTAAAGGTTTTGTCTGTGGTGAAAATGAAAAGTGCGAATCAGACGAATGTAAATGTATTGAGGGCACTTCAGAGCTTAAAGCTAATGGCGTGACAAAGTGTAGGGATACGGAAAATGATAATGATTGTTGTGGCAAAAGTTGTGAAGCCTGTGTCCATAATATTGGTGATACGTGTGGTCCATGTGATGTCGTCAATGGCCAGACATGTGTTGATGGCGTTTGTACAGTTCTGGACTGTGAAATTGGAAAAATTAATTGCAATGGGGTCTGTCGGTCGACTGAGGAAGAACATGTCATAGACCTAGGTGATTCTGGTTGTGTATGTGCCGATGGCTGGTGTGCAAAAGATAATAATGTTGCAAATGGCTGTACAGAAGAACTCAATATATTAATGCATTGCGGCGATTGTAATACAGCATGTGATTCCGGTTACACCGTTTGTGATGATGGTAAATGTCAATGTAATGCCAATGAAACGGAATGTAAAAATCCAAAAAATGAAGACGAAGTTATCTGTGTCGATTTTGAAAATGATAATAAATATCATATGACATCTTGTGGCGTTTGCGAAGAAGGTTGGTCCAGAAATGATAACGACGACTGGCATGATGGATGTCTGCATGACTTGTCAAGCGATGTCAATAATTGCGGAACACCTGATCATAAATGTTCCGATGAAATTCTGAATGCAGAGCCTGTCTGTATGCATGGCGTGTGCAATTATATTTCTTGTCATGAAAATTATGGTAATTGTGATAATATTGAGATGAATGGCTGTGAAATTAATTTGATAAATACTAAGGAACATTGCGGAAAATGTAATGCAGATTATGATTATGCATGTCATGAGAATGGAAAATGTGAAATTTTATGTGAGACCGGAAACCTTTGTTTTATAGGTGGCCTTGATTTTGATGAAAACTCTAAGGTTACAGATGGTACTATTGACTGTTGCATGAATTATGGTTTGTATAAATATGATCGTAATAAAAAATATCATACGAATTTTTTATTTATTGAATATGAACATAAGTGTGACAGTCATACACACTATGGTTGTTATACAGAAGCAAGTCTTGCTGAACTGGAACAACATGAATGTTGGACTCTTCAAGCGTCAAGTACTTCGAATTAATAAACTTTAGTAATAACTAGAAATGAGTTTGTATAATAATGTCCATACCCAAAATAAGGCTCAAACAACAATATTGATATCACAGCTTAAAAATTACGGATTCTTAAGGGCTTAGCCCTTAAGGGGGGGGCCGGGGATTTTCGCCATCCTGTGAATGGCGAAAACCGCAGAGCCCAGTGAGCAAATGAAATGAATGAGTTGGAGAGCCGACAGGATCGGGAAACGAAATACATTTCATATTGCAAACTGAGGAAAGGGCAAAGCCCCACAAAATTAATTGATCAGTGGTTCCTTATGTTTCACGCTTTCTATAAAAAATCGCCATCGGAACGACGGCAAATGCTTGAAAATGCAGGCGTTGTCGATATCGAAATGCTTGCTGGTGCGTTGTGTGAAGAGACGCAAATCCTCGATCAAATGAGTGAAAATGTCATTGGTGCTTTTCGGCTGCCGATGGGAATTTTGACGGGGATTTTAGTCAATGGACATGAGCATCGCGTCGCAATGGCAACAGAAGAACCGAGTGTCGTCGCCGCCGTCAATCGTACCGCCAGAATGCTGAATGATGCGGGTGGGGTGCTGGTTAATGTTGATCCGCCGGTAACTTTTGCTCAAATCATGGTGGTGTGCGAAAAATCGGCTGCGCAAACCGTGTGCAACATCATTCTGGCAAATAAGGAACGCTATCTGGCTCTGGCTAATGCCTGCGACGATAAGCTCGTTCAATGCGGAGGTGGTGCTTTTGAACTCGCCGTGCACACCATCGACGACGAACGCATTCATTTGCCGGAAGGTTCTGCCGGCTGCGACGTCGTCGTGCGTTTGGATGTTCATACCGTGGATGCGATGGGCGCAAATGCCGTGAACACAATGGCCGAAGCTCTGTTGAAGTCCATCGTCGCAGATACGGGATGCATTCCGGGCATGGCG
Source organism: Myxococcota bacterium (assembly GCA_045599925.1). Taxonomy (GTDB): domain Bacteria; phylum Myxococcota_A; class Bradymonadia; order UBA4248; family UBA4248; genus UBA4248. The sequence continues at coordinate 7,579 of JAZRWV010000084.1, read as the reverse complement.
ATTCTGAGCAACGCCGGCGACGGTCGGCTCGCGCATGCGCGCACAGAAATTCCGTTTGATATTTTGGGTAAATTTGCGCGCATGAATGGCGAGCAAATCGCGCATCGCATCGAAATGGCTTCGATTTTTGCAGAAAATGACCCGCAGCGCGCGGTGACGCATAACAAAGGCATTTTGAACGGCATTACGGCTGTGGCGCTGGTGCTCGGGCAGGACACGCGCGCTCTCGAAGTGTCGATCATCGATTATGCCTGCCGTTTGGGAGCCCATAAACCGCTTTCGCGCTGGTTTGTGCGTGAACAGGCCCTATGTGGCGAGCTGACTTTGCCTCTGATGGTGGGCTTTGTGGGCGGTTTTAGGCGTAATCCTGCTATGGATGCGGCATTTTCATTCGACGGCATCGATTCATACACGTCCCTTTGTTCTGTATTGTCTGCCGTAGGACTCGCTCAAAACCTCGGGGCTGTGTGGGCGCTCGTGACTGATGGCATTCAGGCCGGACACATGGTTTTGCATGCCAGAAAAATGTAAATATATCATGAGGCGTATTGGCCTGTAGAGACGCGCGAATCGCACGTCTCTACAAGCCAATACGCCTTTGCCACGCCTATAATTTTACCCACATCGCGGGACGGACGGTTGGCATGACATTAGGAATTGACCCAGCATATTTATTTGCATCGCAGTAACAGTGCAAATCATCATTAGGAGCTCCCATAAGCGCGTCTATTTCTCCGTTTCTTTCAACATTGCTCGTACCACCCAGCTCAGAGCCCCAGGCTGCAATCGTCCGGAGATACCAGCCAGAGAAGCAATGCGCATCTGTGCATACGCCGTTAATTTCAGGAAGTTCGCACATCACATTGGTCACTTTATTGGACTCTAAGCCCCAGACATATGGTCCTTTCATGATGGTAAACATCGTCGTATCAGCTCTGCGATCGACGTCATCTAAAAAATATTTTTCGGCTTCGGGCACGCTGAGCAGGAAAATTTTATCGGTCGTATCATTGCCTGGATCTTTCACCGTTCCATCCCACTGTCGTTGGGTAGGTGGGTCGGCTGGAACGAGTGCTGTGATGATTTTGGCTTTTTCTTCGGCCGAAAAAGCGGTGTCGATGAAGTTATCGGTTGTAAAGTCTGTTTGCTCTTTGTTTGCAGAACTATCATAGCCATTGAGCCATGAACGCATAGCACTGACATCCCAGGTTGCTTCAAGGTTTAAATCAAACATTTTCATATCAAGAGCTTTTTCGCTAATGACGAGGTATTCGCCCTTATCGTTTTGGTCGAGGATGCGCCATGAAATCGGTTCCGGCCCGTTTGCTGTGTCGTTGTCCTGTTCGTAATGACCCAGGGTAATGACTTCATATCTTGGGGTGATGCATTTGTTTTCGGAAAAACGATATTCTTCAGTGCACTCTGTGACGACGCACTGGCTGTCGGTGCATGTGCCGGATTTCCAGCCGATCACTTTTGTGGCGCATTGGTTGTCATGTGCACCGCAATTCAGCGTGGAGTCTTCTTCGCAGCTTTTTTGATACACGTGATAGCCGGTACCACACTCTGTGGAGACGCACTGGCCGTTCGTACATGTGCCGGATTTCCAGCCTTTTAGGGCGGTGCAGTCAAGTTCAAGTATGCCACAATTCAGGGGGGTATCATCTATACAAGTGTCGCCTGATTTGTGTGTGCCTGTAGCACAGCCTGAATTTGTGGTGTTTTCCACACAAATGCAGGCTTCGGCATTCAGTATTTTGCCTTGAGTTTGACAGTTTTCAGCCGTGAGATTGCATTGTTGATAAGTTTTTTCTACACAAAGGCAGGTTTCGACATCCAGTATTTTTCCCTGATTCTGACAGGTTTCAGCCATGATCTGACATAACTGAGAAGGATTTTCAATGCAAACACACTTATCATTATCTAATATTTTGCCATAGCTTAAACAGGTTTCCAGTGTCATTGAACATGTGTGGGGCGGTTTTGCCACGCATTCGCATTTATCAGCATCCAGGACCTGGTTGGATGGCATGCAGTTGACATTGGTTAAGGTGCAACTTTCGGTTTCATCACAACCAATCAATCCGAATGTTGCTATTAATGTCGAAAAAAGAACAAGTTTGTGTCTATGTTTCATACAATTACCTCTTTGATGTTTGACGTTCAGATGTGTTATTGGAATAAGTCACAAAAACTAAATGCAAATATTAAAATTTGCAATTTTGTTTGGAAACAAAACCCTTTTATTTTCTTAAAAAAAATTCCTTTGTCAATATAAGAAAACGAAATTTTACTAAGAATTGGTGCGTAAAATCGAGGAGCGAAGCGCCCGCGAGGCGTATTCGGGCGTGCATGGAGACGCAAAAATTTGCGTCTCTATGCATCGTCTCGAATAGCCTCGCGCAAAAGGCCGTATGCGCCAAAGGTGCATAGGCCGAAAAAACGGCGCCGTATGCCGAAGGCATAGGCGCAGCTCGCCAATTCCAAAATCATGTGTTATGATCCATTTTGTGCTGCGCAAATCGTGTTTTCGCGCAACAGGGAGGTTAAGCAAGGGGATTTATCTCAATCCGAGAAAGATGCTCGTTGCTGTGAATTATGAAAAAGAAGGCGACGGATCTCATCCATGCCGACTGGAACGGATTGCAGTTTAGCTAGTGTAAAGCGCCCGCGAGGCGTATTTTATTTCGAGGCATTGCACAAAACTGCAAACCGATAGCAATGCTCCCAAAAAGAAGACTATGTTCAAAAAAGGCAATCGATGTTTTCATCCTGATTACGGCAATGGGCTGATTTTGCGCGTCAACAAACAGAATATCGCAAAGATTCAGTTTGATGGCGAGCAGGATGTCGTGTGGCTGAAGGTTGAGAACCTTGATGATGCGTTGCCGGAGGATGAAGCTGCCGATTATCTGGCGCATTTGAAGGCATCTGCGAAAGCAGATCGGGCCGGTATAAGTCGTGAGGAACGGCTTGGGATTCGTCGCGAGGCAAGAAAACAGGCTAAAGGATTCGAAATTCCCGGAGTTGCAGAGAAGTTGGCCCAAAAGGCCGCGGAGTCTTCTGCGGATGAAGCGTCCGATGAAAACGATTGCGAACAGCCGGCATTGACGCCGGTTTACCCGATTTCGCTTCGCGAAATGCCCATCCCTGCGCCGAATATCCAAACTTTTTGCGAAAAATTCAGCCAGTGCGTGTCAGCCGAAATTTTTGAATCGCGCAGCCGGTTTAAAGTGAGACGGATGCTCATTCATCACGCAGAACGGCTGCAGGAAAACGCAGAATCAGTGGTTTATGCCATTGAACTCGATTCCGACGCGTTTTATCCCGAAGGTTCGGAGGTCATCATCTGGCGTACGCGAACGAGCGAAAAGTTTATGGCGAAAGCCGTCGTTGCCGCCTGCGACGGCCCGATGATGTTTGTCGAACTCAATACCGAAATCAGTGAGGATTTGAGCGGCATGTATTACTCGGTGGATGAGGCCGCACTGCTCGAAGCTTTGAACGATAGACTGCAGGAAATTGCCGAAAAGCCTGCGTCTCCGATATTGTCGGATCTGATTTTGAATCCGCATCGATATGTTCAAAATTGCGCGATTTCTTCAGGCCGGCTCGGACAGCTGCATGCGCTTGAAAGTGCCCTGAATGCGCCGATTACATTCATTTGGGGACCGCCGGGGACGGGGAAAACCGAGACACTTGCGCGGATTGTGATGGAACACCTCGGCCTGGGACATCGAATTTTGATGGTTTCGCAGTGCAATGTTTCGGTGGATGCCGCGATTTTGCGCGTTCGGAAGCTCGATGTCGAACCCGTTTGGGGACGGTGCGTCCGATATGGATATCCGCGAGACCCGGAACTCGTCGACAACAGCAATCTGACTGTGTCGATGATGGCTTTGATGAAGAATCATGATCAGTACAACAATCGCACGCAGATGATGCGCGAGCTGAAGAAAACGCCGCATACGGATCCGCGCTATCTCGAATTGCGAAAAGAGCTCGAATCCCTGTCGATGGCGATGATGCAGGAAGAAAAAGCCATCGTGCGCCATGCGAAATTTGTGGCGACGACTGTTTCAAAAGCCATTATCGACAGCTCGCTATATAAAGATGAGTTCGATGTCGTGCTCTTTGACGAAGCAAGTATGGCTTTGATACCGCAGATCGCATTTTCAGCTTCGATCGCGAAAAAACATTTTATATGTGCTGGCGATTTTTCGCAGCTTCCGCCCATTATTCATGCATATCAGTCGGCACTTGAAGCCGATATATTTTATTATACAGGTATTTCGAACGCCGTTTATCAGAATCGAAGCCATGCGTGGCTGTATTTGCTTGACGAACAGTATCGAATGCATGAAAAAATAGCTGAATTTGCCGGCAAATTTATGTATCGCGGGCTTTTGAAAAGTGCGCCGATTGTCAAGGAACGCGAAGAAATTGCGCAGATTCGGCCTGTTTCTGGCGAAGCCATCGTATTGCTCAATCTGAGAGGATCTCATATCAAACCTGTGGATTCGTCGAAGATTAATCTATTAAGTGCATTGATGATATTTGGTGTTGCACTGAATATATTAGCTCAGAACTATGATCCGGGGATTATTACGCCCTATAGCCCGCAGGCGCGCTTGATTCGCTGTATGGCTAAGGATTTTGCTCTGTATCGGAACAGGTCGGATAGAATTGCATGTTCTACTGTGCATCAGTTTCAGGGATCAGAAAAAGATGTCATTTTATATGATATTGTTGAAATGGAACGGCCTGGAATTATGCTTTCCAGAAATGACAATCAGTATGCAAATCGCCTGTTTAATGTGGCGATGACTCGGGCTCGCGGAAAATTATGTATCATGGCGGATAAGGAATTTGTCTGTACCAAAATGGCGTCAAATCTGATGCTTTCTGCACTTGTTCACAATTATTATAATCATTGTGTCAATATACGAAAGCAGTTTGAAGCTTCTATGAATTCCATTTCCAGTCAGATTATGCGCGTATTTTCTGGTGAAACTCTGATGCATGAACTCGCAGAGGATATTGACAATTCCACGTCATCACTTCATTTCCTCGTTTCCCTGGAGATGCTTTCTATATTTGAAAATGCTCGCCTTTTTTCAAAAATGATAGAAAGACATAAAGAACTTAAACTTAAGCTGACGCTTTGTGTTCCACAGCCGGAACGATATGGAATTGCTTCGGTTTTCTTTAAAGCTGTTCAAAGTAACGAAACACTGATGCTTATCGATAAACAGCGGCTCTGGTATTTCTATATGCAGGAAACTGGCGTCATGACTGGCATTCGATGGGTTGGAATGCATACGGTAAGACGTGTAAAGGCGATTTATTTTAACGCATAATTTATGATGATGAATTTTTGGGGCTCGGCTATTTCGCTCGTTTGAGACGCAAAAAATTTGCGTCTCTCGCTCAATACGCCGCGCTTTTCGGCCTATGCGCATTCGCGCATACGGCCTCATGTTTTTTTATCTCTGAACAATTTATATGCAATTGTTTTGGTGGAGCTTTGTCCCGGTCTGAAAAAATCGGCTGCATATTTTGTCACACCTCAAACAAGACGGACTCCTTTAACCTGTTTGCTGTATTTGGTCGCCTCTTATGTTCAGAGGGGAGTTAGAATGTTGTTTCCATGGAATAAACAAGGCCTTTATCATCTGTACCAAACGAAACAGTCACATTTGTATCGTCAAAGCTATCGAAAAGAGACTTATAAACAGTTTCGATAGCATATTCCATACGCATATCAGGTGGAGCATTACCAACGTCCCTATATTCCAAATTATTCATTTTGAAAAAATGAGCAAAAGCCTCTGATGTCGCCGTCATCTTCAAGAAAACCGAACTTGTTTTGCGTTCGCCGGCAAGCACCGATTTTAGGTCTGTATTATTCGAGGCAGCGACAAAGTCGCTACTCGTTAGATAGGCATTCCAAATATACTTGTTATTGATTTTAATCTCAGTTGGCGTTTCAGCGTCTTTCTTGATTTTGGCAATTTCTGGAATTTCGTTATAAATCTTCGGTGATAACGCATCTATCACGGAATCCATGGATGTTCCCGTGACATTGATGAATCCCATCGATTTCATGATATTTTTAAGATTAATTGTATTTAATGAAATATTAACACCAGTAATCTTGTTGATAATATCCAACGCAAATTTCACATCTTTGACTTCAAGAAGCTTGGGTAACATTTTAATTAGTTTCAGAGAAGCACACTGATAGTCTTTTTCACCAAGTGCTGTCAGATACTCCAATAAATATTTTATAGTTTTATCTATGTTCAAATTGAACACGAGACTTAAAATAGAGTTATCATTTGAAATAGCGAGACTGTCTGTGTGGAGATCGCGAACTTTATTCAGTAACTCGTTATCTTTAAGCTCATGATTTATTCTATGAATGATCTTGTTATCATTATCTAATTCAGTCACAAATGTTGCCTTTGGAATCCGCGAGTAAATATCTGAAATCTCAGAAATACAAGCGTCGGAAATATCGATATTATATTCATTTTTAGAATTAATATATGGACTACGCATCAGGTCTTTAATATGCGAACCATAATCAAGATACCCCATCAGAACAGCCTTATTGCTGATAGTTCCAAACGCGGATTTATCCACGGCAGTTTCAGCCGGTTTTAAATAATCATTATAACCATCCAAATTATCATCAAGCCCCAATGGAACAACCGTAACGAGATCTTTAGTGAAATTCACAGCAAAGCGTCCCCAAATAGGTGCTGGCTTCCACTCCATGTTTTCACTCAAAATTGTTAAAATACTCCACTTTTCGTTGTCAACCTCGACATTCGAAAGATTAAACTTTCTCGAGTCTATTAACTTTGCTTGCTCAGGTCTAGCCGAAAGCAGTTTCTCCAGCATCAATTTGAGTTTGTTACCATCATCAACGCTGAATTTTAATACATAATGATTTTTATAAAAATACGTCGCAACATCGATGTGCTTCGCATTAAATCCATATTCAGTTGCTTTTGCATTGGGATCTTTTATCCATGCTAATGTATTTTCTCGTTTAACTTTCAAATACTCTACCAGGGTTTTAAATCCTTCCAACTTTGCTTTATCGTTTTTTAAGTCTTCTGGTAAATAAGGATCATCTTCTTCATATGAATACCAAAATATTAAAACCTCAAAGACTTTACCGAGATGAGGCATCACTTCGCCTAGTTTTTTGAAGAAATTCATTCTTACAGGATTATCATTATCAAAATTTCGAGTTGATACTAAAACAATGGATGAATCACTTGGTATATATTTCAGAAGACCATTCACTTCTTCTTTGTTCCAATTGCTGTCATCGACAACATTCTGAATAGACCCATTCTCACTCTCGCTATGTATGTTTATTTTGCTTTTTGTGCATCCAGCAAAAGACAACAATAAACAAGAAGTAACAAGTACACCAATAAAACGATGATTTATTTTCATAATTGTCCTCATATCAATGGCCTAAGGAAGGTCTGATCAATTAGTTTTGTGGGGCTTTGCCCCTGTCCTCAGTTCGCAATATGAAATGAATTTCGTTTCCCGA
>JAZRWV010000083.1:0-3409 GCA_045599925.1 Myxococcota bacterium | reverse complement strand
GAAAACGCATCCTTTAGGAATTGTGGGCAACAGCCCCGAGGAAGAAAAGCAGAAAGCATCTGCAAAACGTAATTTGGATGAATACAACATTAGCGAAAAAAAGAAAAGCCCGTGCGTATGGCACTTTGTGCCATAGCACGGGCCACGTGCTGTGTATGGCGCGAAGCGCCATAGCAGCACCCCCCAAAAAACGACAAGAAAGAGCATTAAAAAAAGCTTTAATAAAACGCAGAGTAAAGTTATAGAGAACTGTTTGTTATTTGATTCTCGCCGAAGGAGAAATGGAATGAAATCGATTACGTACAAAGGCAAACATGCAGAACTGTGCAAAGCGATTGCAGATCGCCGCAAAGATGAGGCGATGGAACTCATTTATGCATTTTTTCGCAGTGAGGAAAACACGGATTCCTATTCAGTTTCGGTGCTAACAACGATTCGCGAGCTTGTAGAAACGGGTGACAGTGATGAGCTTTACCGAGCTCGCATACGCATGCGGAGCAACGGAGATCGAGTATTTATCAATCATGCGCAATTTGTTCATGCGCTATACATGGGAGGATTTGACGAAGCAGCAGAAACGCTTGGAGGCAAATGTCTATCGGAGCTTCCCAAACTGTGTCGCAGCATGCAGGAATTTGCGGATGAAGAGGGGCTTTCGCAGGCGAGTGAAATGGCCGGAAGGCGAATCCGGGAAGCAGTTCGTATATTGAGAATGTATTTTGAAGAGCAAAAAGACAAAAAAGCCATCAATACATGCGATGAAATCAATCTCGATATGACGCGAGTTTTTCTATTTTCGCAAGCGAACATGATGTCAGAAGACATGATGAAAGCGGCCAAATGTGCGGATCGGCGAGGAGACACGCTCAAACGCGATCGTTTATGTCGGGAAATCGTTCGAGAATATGGGAATGTGGTTGAGACACTGACGACAGCGACCGAATTCAGCCGTGAAAACTACGAAACGCTTGAAGGTGTTAAATATGCGTATGAAACGCTTCACGAATCGGAGCCGGATCATCCATATGAAGACAAGCTGACAGCGATATCAAAACTTCTTCAGGAATAATTGCGCGAATAGCGAATATTATGATAGAATAAAAGATTGAGAAGGCCCTTTTAGGGCCTGACATTTTTTGAGCAAAAATACAGCGAAAACTTCATGGAGGAAGGAATGCCGCTTCAATGGACGGGGGAACTACAAAGGATTGTTGAAGGTGCAGAATACGATGCATCGCGCATGCATGTGAGAATGAACACTGCCCTACTCCTTCGAAGCATGCTTAGAACACCGGGCCCCATACAGGCAGTCCTGGTGAATTCAGGCGTCAGCCTTGAAAAATGTGAAACCGGCTTAAAGACGTTTCCACTTCAGCCGGAGCCGATGGATGCCCCGAACCGCATTTATAATCGGGCTGCGACATTGAGTTTGAATGCGCAGAAAAGCCATGTCAGTTCATTGGAAGTTCTGACGGCGATACTTGATGAACCCTGTATGGGGCAGTCATTGCTTCGTCTTTTGAACAATGACATGAATGTATTTCGAGCTCGCATATTCAGTACATCAGAACGCGATTCTGGGATGCTATTAGCGCAACAGAGATACAGTTCGCAGTCGATGAATTCAGTTGCAGTTCAGAGGAAGTCACCGGTTGCACATCCGACGACCTATATTGAACCGATTGCAGCAGCAAGCTTTGGAACGGATGAAGTGGCTGATTTTTCGCGAGATGCATCAGCAGACAAAGCGATTTTGCAGCAGCGAAGCAGTTTAATGACGCCGGATGAAATATCCAAGCTCAAGAGACCGGCATCACAGCCATCACTTCCAGGCTTGGGGCCAGTTCAATCCGATGCCGTCAGATCCACCTCATCACAGTCCACACACCGAACGCTCTCCTCTTCATTCCGTTCGACATCGTCGCGGGAAATGCAGCAGGCAACGACTCGCGAGCTCGCACTCAAGTTAAAGGAAAAGAAGAGCAAAACGAGTGAAGCGCGTCGAGCAAGCAGGGAAATGCCTGTCTTAAAAATAGACAATTCCCCAGAAGAAAAGCCGATATCAGATGTTCAGCATGAAACGTCTTCTATTTCTGACGATTCAACAACGGAGACATGTGTAACCGATGTAGTGGCGGCAGAATCAGTCCAAACGGCCCCATCTACGACGAAAAGTTTGTTTGATGTTCCGGCAGTGGCGGACAAACCGCGTCCACTCAGAGCCCCTGCAGGCCCTATTATATCTCGAAAAAATATGCAGATGGCCAATGAATCAGGGTCGGAACTCATCTGCAAATCATCCAGCAAAACCAAACTTCCACCGGGATTTAGTCCGCTCGTTCTCAACAAAGCCAGATTTCCGATGCTTTGTACATATGGCCGCAATCTGCTTGCAGAAGCGGCTGCAGGCCGTATCGATCCGGTTATCGATCGCGAACATGAAATCGACCAGCTCATCGATGTTCTGAACAAACGTCGAAGCAACAACCCAATACTTGTTGGTGAAGCAGGTGTCGGTAAAACAGCCATTATTGAGGGGCTTGCCCTTCGCATGGCGCATGGCGAAGCGCCAGGAAGCCTTCAGAACCATACGATTATTGCACTTGATTATGGTTCCATTCTTTGTGGAACGCAATTGCGAGGTGCTGTTCAGGAACGATTAAAAGCAATTAAGACTGAAGTCAGCAGTGCCAATGGTCACATCATTCTTTTCCTCGATGAGATTCACAGCTGGCTTTCGACAGGAAGTGGCGATCCGAACTCTGACGCAGCGCAGGAACTCAAACTGGCGTTATCCCGAGGGGAATTGATGTGCATTGGAGCATCCACCCCCCAAGAGCTTCGGCGAGCATTTAATGCCGATCCGGCATTTGAAAGACGTTTTGATTTCATTGAAGTCAAGGCGCCAAGCCCAGAAACCTCAATTCGAATTATCGAACAAGGCATTATCGGGCAATATGCCGAACACCATGGCATAACCTATGATTCTGATGCAATTCGTGAAGCAGTCCGACTCTCTGAACGTTATATTCAGGAACGCGCATTGCCAGATAAAGCCATTTCAGTTCTCGACAGAGCCGGCAGCCTTTGTCAGCGTTCCGGAGATACCAAAGTAACGACCAAACATGTGGCCCAGGTCATTGCACAGATTGCAGAAGTTCCCGTCGAACGGCTTCTCATGACCGAAAAGCAAAAGCTCATGAAAATGGAAGACATTCTGGGCGAAAGACTTATCGGACATGAAGACAACATTGCACGCATTTCCAGCGTTATTCGAAGAAATCATGCCGGTTTCGGTGCTCAACGCCCAATCGGAAGTTTTCTTTTCCTCGGCCCCACCGGTGTTGGTAAAACAGAAGCGGCCAAAGTACTCGCCGATTATCTCTTCGGATCGCCTAAAAATATTATT
>JAZRWV010000082.1:0-11265 GCA_045599925.1 Myxococcota bacterium | reverse complement strand
CAAATTCCTGAATGTCAAAAAGCCTGAGGAGCTTGATATGTTTAAAGATGATAACACATTGAACAAAGCTGCTGACGTGTTGCGCGATATGAGCGGTGATGCACGACTTCGCGAAGCCGCTCGACTTCGCGAAAAACGCCTACATGATGAAGCTTCCGAGCTCGCATCTGCTAGAGAAGAAGGTAAAATCGAAGGAAGAAAAGAAGGTCAAATCGAAGGAAGAAAAGAAGGAAGAAAAGAAGGTCGAATCGAAGGAAAAAAAGAAGGTAATAAAGAGGGCGGGCTAAAAATGCTTATCGACCTTTTTAAAGAAGGTGATTTATCCCTAAATACAGCAGCTCGAAAAGCGCAAATGAGCGAAACGGATTTCCAGTTACTCTGCAATAAAGCATAAGAATACTCATGAATAATCTTGCCCAAATGAGCGGTGATGCACGACTTCGCGAAGCCGCTCGACTTCGCGAAAAACGCCTACATGACGAAGCTTCCGAGCTCGCATCTGCCCGAGAAGAAGGCAAAATCGAAGGTTAAATAGACTCCTCATGCTTTTTGCCCGTGCGGACGACATCCAGAGCACATGATGTATTTTAGTCAGTTTCCATACTTCTTTTGCGATAAAAAGTAGACAATTGTTGTGATGACGAGTGCTCAAATACTAACGATGACAAACAGCACCAGTCCGATGACAAATTACCGGCAAGACAAAGCACAAATATCGGATGGATGAGGTATATCAATGTTGCCGTTTTCGAAGAAACAGGGTGTTTAGCGGTTGTGTAAATGAAGGACAAAATGCCAGTATAAAATGGACGCAGGGAACTGCAAAAAGCCAGCAAACTGTAGTTGTTACGTAAAATACGAAGAATAAGCAATTCGCTCGTCAAGAAATTTCTATGATTGGGATATCCGCTTATTCGACAATTGTCGTAGACGGATAATAACGCAAATTGCCATGGTATTAGTTGAGTCTGTTGTCGATATACAGCTTGATGGCTAATTGTGAAATGGTTACAGCTGTAACGAATTATCGCTATAGTTCATTAAAATACTTTGTTCTTGTTCAAAACATCGTTACAATAAAAAATGGTAGTTTAGTCAATTGAGTAAATGGAGAGAATATTATGTCAACCCTAAAATCGAAGCCCAAAAGAGCGACAGCGAGAACCCCAAAAACGCCTGTAAAAAAAACGTCGCCTAGAACCCAGGTTTCCTCTTTCAAAATCTCGAAACAGAACGATCCTATTGGAACGGGAACGGTCACAGTGAATGCGCTGAATGTCCGTCAAGGCCCTGGAACTAACTTTGAACGCATTGGTGGTTTATCTAAGGGTAAGATTATCCAGGTATATGCAGACGAAGGTGAGTGGATAAAGATCGCATATGGCAGTTCATTTGGTTATGTTGCACAGAAATACACGACATATCAGGATGCACAGCCTCAGACGCCTGTAACACAACCTGAAACACCGCCCCAGAAAACCGGAACAGTTACGACTTCATCCGGTTCCCTGAATATCCGAACCGGTGCAGGCACTGGCTACGAACAAATCGGTTCTGCACCCAAGGGGGCAACTGTCAATATTCTCGGTGAATCCAATGGCTGGTATCAAATCGAATACAACGGCATTACTGGCTGGGTTTGTGGCGATTATATTACCGTGAATCAGACACAGCCTGAACAGCCTGAACAGCCTGAACAGCCGACAACTGGAATTCTAAGTGATTCTCAGGCACAGGCTGCTGCAGAATGGAATAACAAACAGGGATACAGCACCGACCTCATTAAAATGATTCAGCAACTCGTTGGTACCGCTCAAACCGGCAAATTCTCGGCAGCGGATTCTCAGGCTATTGCAAGCTGGCAGAAGTCTAAAAATCTTGATCCTGACGGAAAATTCGGTTCCCAGTCCATGAGTGCCTCTAATATTAAAGTGCCTGAAGAGAGCTTCACAACGCCCAAACAGTCTGATGTTCGCAAAAATACATCGATTTTTGGCAATATGAATGACATCACTTCAAGTACCATGCAAACTGTTTCTGTTCCATACAAGATGTACACATCGACATCACGTTCCTCAACAACGACTGTCAAAGTTCATCCCAAAATCGTTGGCAGAGTTCAGAATATTTTCCAGGAGGCTCTGGATTATTATGGTATTGAAGGAATCAAGGCCAATCACCTTGACGTCTATAACGGTTGCTACAACCGGCGTCCGGTGAATACCGGCAGTGAAAGCAATAACGGCAGCTGGTCCATCCATTCTTGGGGTATCGCTCTCGATATGGATGCTGCCAACAACCCCTATACACCGACCGGAAATGATCCGCTTGCCAAATCTTCGGCCAGCCATTTCTGGGATATCGTTGAAAAACACGGCGCACGTTCCCTCGGCCGTGACTGTGGCAAAGACTGGATGCACTTCCAGTTTGCAACTTTCAAATAAAACGCATCAGGTTTCAAAATCCGGAGTTTTTGCTTCGGATTTTTTTTGAAGTAGCGATATTTTATACCATTGCGGGGCTAACGCTTATCGTTCAGTGTTTCAGTGATGATTCGGAGCATCAATAAATCGCAACAATCCTCGTGCCATGGCTGAGTAGTCACGAAAAAGACGTGAATCACAATAATGGTAATGATTTGCAAATAAAGGAGAAAATGAAATATGATCAAAAAAGTTATGAGTTTTGTTATTCTTGCCACCTGTTTTTTGTTTACGGGATGTGCAGGAAATCAGACGGCTGGTGAAACTGCAGCCAATATTTCGGTAGAAGAAGACGGTGTCTATTCTAAAATTCCGGATGTCGATGTTGCTCTGGAACAGTCAGAACTTGTCATTCAGCGTTTTCGTGCACAAAGATGGGAATCACTGCGTGAACTTTGTGGCAAAAAAATGAAAGGATATTTTACTGACGACGTTCTCCGCGAAGTCTGGAAAGATGCAATTTCCCCATCCGGGGCCTTTGAAAATGTTTTGTATCATCTTCCTTCTATCAAAGATGGACATCTTTGCGTCCAAAGTGTCGTCGTTTTTAAGAATCGATTGGTTCAGTTCACACTTTCATGGAATAAAAAGAATAAACTCGATGGATTTTTCTATGTTCCGCTCAATAAAGATCTGCTCGAATCTGCGCAGGGTGAGCACCTCGGTGATGTTCTTAAAATTGCCAAAGCATTCAGACAAAAAGACTGGCAGACATTTAAATCCATGAGAATGGGAACAACGCCGGATGAACAGCTGGAACAGTGGAGTGAGCAGGTTTCACCTATCGGCCGATTCATTACAGTTGATAATATTGTATTGGGTGAAAAGGAAAATTGGTACGTCTATTCGGCCACCCACGAAAACGGAACATTGAAACTCGATATCGAATTTGTACCGGATGGAAAATTCAAGGCATTTTATTATAATTTCCATGTAAATAAAGTTCAGAATAATACAATTGAAACGGCAAAAAAAGAGTCAGCTTTTCCGGCAGAATCAACAGACAAATGGTTTGAAAGGGAAATCGCTGTAAGTGCAGATCCGAAATATATCAATGAGGGACTTCTAACGGTGCCGAAAAATGTTGAAAAACCGCCAGTGGTTATTCTCGTTCACGGAAGCGGTTGCAATGATATGAATGAAACATTGGCACCCAACCATCCATTTAAAGATGTCGCCCATGATTTGGCTGATAATGGCATTGCAGTTCTTCGCTATAACAAACGGTGTTTTGCTCATTCTGAAAAGATTGGCGTTGATTTGACGGGTGATCTCAAAGAACATGTTCTCGATGATGTCAGTGCTGCAATTAAACTGATGCAACATACCGATGGGGTTGATAATCAGAGAATATATGTTCTCGGTCACAGTCTTGGCGCATCACTTATTCCTTATATTGCTACAAAACATCCGGAATTATCCGGTGTTATTTCGATGGCAGGGGCTCTTCGTGGATTAAACAAGGTTCTCTATAAACAGATGTCTGTTATTTATACAGAAATATTTGAAGGCGAAACTCAGGCTCAAAAGCTTTCAGAGCTCGAAGAAGATAATAAAAAGCTTGATATCATCGACGAACAGATGCCGGATGATGAAGTTTACATGGGATTGCCGGGAAAATTCTGGAAAAGTATGAACCAATATGTCGGTTCAAAATACATTGATGATGTAAAAATACCTGTTCTCGTTTTACAGGGCGATAAAGATGTCCAGGTTTATCCGGAACTGGAGTACGCCGGCTGGCTGGAAGCAGCCCAAAAACATGACAATATCCAATGTCATCTCATTTCCAATGCAAGCCATCTGTTTTTGCCGGTCAAAGTGACAGGAGATAAACGACAAAAATATGTCGATGAATATGCGGTTGCCTCTCACGTTGTTCCGGAAGTTATAGATTTAATTACAAATTTTGTTAAAGCGTCAAAATAATGAGAGCACAAGCTTTCCTGATTATAAATAATCAGGAAAGCTGTTAACTGCATAGTCGAGTACAGGCAGGTTTTGAACCACGGCAGAGTAATACCTTAACTGTTAATTATTAACTGTTAAATTCTTAAACTCTTTTTTCGCTTTATTGAGCTGTTTTATAAAGGATTCGTCGGCGTGCATTGCTGCGACGGCAGCTGACGCAGCCAGCCTTCCGGCATCGACATCGCTTTGGTAATGATATCCGACGATAATCCGGCTATCGCCGTATTCGTAACCGCGCTTGAGAAGTTTATCGCCGCGTTCCGGATTCAGTTCTGTCAGAATCAGTGCGGCACTCCAGGCCATCGCTGTATGTCCGGACGGAAATGAACCGGATGTGCGGTTGATTTCTTCGTGTTCCGGCACGGATGTGCCCTCGTTAAACTCGACATAAGGCCGTTTGCGCGAATAGTGCTTTTTGGCTTTTCGAACCGCCTGTTTGGACGTTTCGATCGTCCGCACAAAGACGGTATAGATTTCCGGGCAGGTTTGAAATGAAATTTCGTAACCGAATGCCTCCGAAAAATAAGCCGCAAGATAGGTCAGATGGAAATCGGCATCCGAAACAGCCTGTTTTCCGCGTTCGGAATTTCGGATGGATTTCCCCCATCGGTAACGGTTTATGTCATTTTGGAATTCTGGGTCACCTGTTTTGGGCGGCTCCGGAAGGTAGTTGACGGCATTGGGGAGGTCGTCGCGCATCAAATAAGGAATCCAGCAGGCATCCTGGGTCTGAGCGTAGGCAGGGATGAAGCAGGTCACGACGAATATGAGGATCTGAAGTCGGTGCATGAGTGAATCCTGAATGTATCTGGATTTGGATAGGCTCAGTTATCGGCAGTAAAGACGCGCGTTTTGCGCTTCTTTACTGCCGATACGCCTCGCTTTTCGGCCTATGCGCCTTCGGTGCATACGGCCTTCTGATTCGGCTATTGGCCTTTGGCCAATACGCCTTATCCATAAGAGACATATCGCGATAAGAGACGTGTGATTCGTGCGTTTTTAGAGGGGTTGTTTGGCATTATCGTCGAGCATTTCCATGATGTATTCAGCCATTCCGACATCCTCTCGCTGTGTCTGGAAAATCGATTTGGGGAGCAGCTGAATATTGGTCATGCGTTTAAAATCGGGTGCGACGAGTCCATAAACTCGAGGCGGAGCCTGTGGGGGAATGACGATTTGAAGATACCCGGAAAGTGCAGGCGTTCCCATGAGGCTTCGAGGACCGGAGCCGAGTGCTGGTGAAGCAATTGTGCGCAATTCACCGATGTGTCCGGGATAAAATGCGTGGTGATGTCCGGAAATATAGATTGTATTGGGCGATTTTTTGAGGATTTCGATGAGTCTGGAACTTTGAGCTGTTTCCCAGAACTGCATCAGATTGATGGGGGCTAGTGGGAGATGTCCCAGGACAAGGGTTGCGCGAGGTTTGACCTCAGAATCGAGGATGGATTCAAGCCAGTCGAGCTGCGGATCGTTGTTCGAAATCGGGCGAGTAATATCGAGAGCAATGATGCGAACATCCCGAATCATGACGCCATAATAGAAAGGAAAATGGCTGCCTTCAAAGAGTTCTGCTTTGGGTTTGCGATTTTTGAAAGCATCTTCATAGGCGGCTCGTTCGATGAGATGCTGTGAATAGCTGGAGGCATCGTGGTTTCCAGGAGCAAAGATGAATTCGAGGTTGTTGTCGAAAAAAACGTCATCGACCTGATAATGGAATGCTTTCCACATGCCGGCGTAATCGAGACCGGGCTTTTGTCCGGCGACGAGATCGCCGGGGCTGATGACGAAATCATAGCCTCCCTGAATGATGTCATTGATGGCTGTTTTTACGGTTGGTGAGTATCCGATGGTTCCGTAACTGCCATTGATATCGGAAATAACGGCGATTTTGAGTGTATCCGGAGCCGGTGGAAGTTCTGGCGCAGGCGGATAATAGTTTTCTTCCGAGAGTTGAGGGTTTTCGGTTGTTTTAGCTGGAGATTCCTGCAGGTCTTCCGATTGGCTTTCTTCCGGAATTTGTTGGGATTTACAGGCAGTCAGACTGGCTGCAATCATGAGCATGAAAAGAATATATCTAACGATTTTACCAGTCATGATTGGGACTCAAAGTGAGATTACTGTTTGAGAATGCGGTTCAGACGGCCGCGCCATGTTGCAGCCTGTTCGGGTTTATCTTTGGCTTCGTAATACTGAACGAGTCCTCGTAGGATTTCCGGGCGATCGCCGAGAAGTTCCAGCGCAATTCCGAGATGTTGACGAGCTGTCGAATGGCCATTTTCGGGTTGATAAAGCATGGCGGCACCCAGATGCAGTGCCCCCATAATTTCGGGATGTCTGTGAAGGCGTTCGGATTCTGTGATGAGTTCTTCGAATTTCTTCGTTCCTTCATAACGTCTTTGGCGCGCACTGTATGCTTTGGCAAATTCGTCGATGACTTCCGGCGTAGCCGTTGATGTGTCGCGCAGAATGGCTTTTGTATAGGCCTTTGCTGCATTGTTAAAGTCACTGGCTTCGATGAGTTTTCTGGCATATGCGAGGTGGAACCCCGGAAAACTGAGAGAACCACTGGATGCTTTTGCCCATTGCTGATGTTTTCCAATCGGCATTCTGCGTTCATCGAGGTGTTGCATAATCCATGCAGCTTTTGTCTGTTTTCCATTGCGTTGTGCGAGCTGGTTGAGGCAGGTGTTAGCGCGAGAATCGTTTTGACGCCAGAGTATTTCGCATCTTGCGCTTTCGAGGACGGGATCTGAATACGAAATGAACTGGAGGGTGAATGCGGCACGATTTAAGGCAAGATTACCGCGAACTCTGTAGAGATTGGAGAGGACGATGAGTGGAGCCGCCGCATTTCCGGTCATCATGGCCTGTTCAAGGATATGTGCGGCATCTTGAGCCATTCCCATTTGGGAGAGAATGAGTGCCTGCAGGAACAGGGGCTCGAGGTTGTCCGGCTGATTGCTGAGAATGCTTTGAACAATGGTGAGAGCACGATTGAAGTGTCCAGTCTCAGCTTCGACGATGGCTTCGTCCATGAGTGTATTAATCGCGGCTGGTGCTGGAGAGGCTTCATATATAAAAAGACTCTCGGCGCGTTTTCCATCCGGTTCGACGATGCCTGTGGTGCGTGCATTGTCGATGATTCTGGCTGCCGTCATGTAATTGATATCCGGCTGAACGCGAGGATTGAGGGCATTGAGACTGTTCCAGTTTCCAAAAAAAAGTGTTCTGGAAAGAATGTTGTTGAGAAGGCGTTTTCTGAGTGGATGATTTTGAGGAAGGTCGAGTGTTTGATAGAAATCGACTGCGCCAGCGGCTTGTTGCTGGTAGAGTTTGCCCTCGATAATCGCTTCAAGTCGGTAGGATTCGCCATGTTGAAGGGGGACTGATTGTTCCAGAAACTGCAGATCTGCGGGATCGATGAGGTCTTTGTTGTGGATGGCTGTAAAGACTCTTCCCATTGAGCAGTATTCGGAGAATGGGAATTTGAGATTTGCCGTTTCCTGTTGTGAAATGTGGAGTCCATTGGAGTGGTCGAGGGTTGCATGAATGCATCTGGCCAGACATGGAACGACGGCATTGGCATCTGCAGCCTTGAGGAAACGTTGCTGAATATCGATTTGAGCCGGCCCTTCTTCGAGCGAAAGCAGTCCCATTCGGACGAGTGCAAACGGTGCGAGTGGGGTTCTGAGCAATTTTTCGTATCGAATCGAAGCTGTACGATAATCGCGAGCGGCAATATCCAATTCGGCTTCGCACCAGGTTTTGAAATAGTGATGATCGCGCCAGATTTCGGGTGGAATATTGTCGAAATAGATTTTTGCTCTGTCGATATGATTGCGAGCAACTTCCTGCATGAGGTATGCCGCATGAGCGGCACTGATATTTGAGGTAAAAGCAGGATTTTCCGGGTCAACAAGTTCTGGTGATTCGTTGTTATGATAGAGATTTTGCCAGACATTGAGGAACAGTCTGTATCCTTTCATCCATTCGTCATCGACGAATTTTCCATTGGAATCCTCGATGGCTTCGACGGGATTTGAAACACCCATTTCTGCGGCTTTAAGATAGGACTGGGAGACGTTTTCAATGGCTGTTTCTTCGAGATCCGGCCGCAGTGAATTCCATGCAAAAAGTCCGAACATTCCGAGAATGCAGACGAAGATGCATGTCATGATATTCTGAGGGGTGAGATGAAATCGGATGGGATGGCGGACGGTATAAGGTTCAACGCTTGGTGTATCGCTTAATGCGTGCGTGGTTTCGGCGACGACATCGAGCGGATTCTGCACGGTTGTTACGATTTGTCGTTTTGATTCCGTTCTGGCTTCCTCTCTCCATTCGGCGAGGTCTTCTGCGAAGGAGCGATATTTTTGTTTTGTTGCGGCAAATATGGCGGCTTTTGGGGTTTCGCGGACTCGGTTGTCGAAATCGAGAATGACGCGATCAGCAGCTGAATCGGCGTAATCATCTGCAGCTTTGAGCTCTGGGGCACTCTGAGTGCGAATGCGATCGAACCGGCGGATGCCGTCAGAGGAGCAGACGTCATTGTTTCTGGATGTAAATTTCCGTTTTTCGTAAGAAGTCTGGCCATCATGACGAGCGGCCATATTCTGAATGGACGGCATCCAGACTTCGCTGGGGAGTTCCGGAACAATGGTAGGAAGTTTTTCGCAGGATTCACCTGTTGTCTGTTTTTGCCAGTTTGAACGAGAGGCGGGCTTGTAAAAGCCGGATTCGACAGCGGTCTGCTGATAATTATTTTGTGTGGAAGGTACAGGTTCCGGGATGAAAGACTGGGCAGGCGGAATATATGGCTGAGGCGGAGGAGCCACAGGCGTGAGGTTATGACAGCTCTGGACGGTTTTCATCCGTTCAATGCAGTATGCAGAGAAACTCTGTTCGAGTTTTCGGGCGAAATCCGTTTTTCCGTGAGCTTCGAGGGCACTGTAGAGGCGATAGCCGAAAGAGGGAAAACGCGTTTCAAGTCTATGGATTTCCTCTTCGAAGCCGGGGATAAGGATTTCTGCGAGGAAATCGACAGCTTCTGGCTGAGTCTCAAGAAACTTAGGGTTGTTTCTGAGAGCATTGACTATCGTAATAATTGCGCGGCCAGTTTCGCCTTTGGCGGCGCAGCGATGAGCGATAGACAAGTATAGTGCGCTTTTTTCTGACATTATTCTTCCGTGCGCTAATGAACCATCCTGGTAAAAAGAGCGCTTTTACGCCAAAGGCGTAAATACCACAGAAAGAGAAAGCGTGCAAAAAAAGACGGTGCGTATTGCTGTAAGGCAATAGCACCGTCCAGGCCGGCCGTATGCCGCAGGCAAAGGGCGGCAACCCTTAAAAATTAGCGACGAATATCGCGAACGAGCTGATTCGGCTTGGGTTCATTGGCATCAATTGTGATGGAATTGAGGAGCATATTGCATGCTTCTTCGCATTTTTTTTCATCTTTGTAATAGACTTTGAAGAGCGAATCGCCGGCTTTGACCTTATCGCCGATTTTGTGGAGGACTTCGAGTCCGACGCTGTGATCGACGGGAGCCCCGGCAACGGCGCGGCCGGCACCGAGAATGCATCCGGCTTTGCCGACCTGTTCGCAGTTAAATGCAGCGACATAGCCATCGCGAGGTGCTTTGACATCGACGGTATTTTCAGCAATTTTGAGCAGGCTGTAATTGTCGACGGCGCGAGCATCGCCGCCCTGAGCCGCGATATTTTTTCGAAGCTGTTCAAGAGCGCGGCCGGATTTGATCGAATTTTCGAGTTCTTCGCGGGCATCGTCATTCGAGATTTTCTTGGCCATGGCGAGCATTTCCGTGCCGAGTGTGTAGCAGATATGGGCGTAATCCTTCGGGGCGTTGCCTTTGAGCATTTCGACGGCTTCGATGAATTCATTTGCATTGCCGACGGCGATACCGAGAGGCTGGTCCATGCTCGTGATGCAGGCGCGGACATCGCAGTTCATAGCGCGTCCGATGCTGATCATTGTATCGGCGAGTTCCACGGCGGCATCCTGAGTTTTCATAAATGCGCCGGAGCCGACTTTGACGTCGAGGACGAGGCCATTGAGGCCAACGGAAAGCTTTTTGCTCATAATGGATGCAGCAATGAGCGGAATTGAAGGAACAGTGCCGGTGACATCGCGAAGAGCATAGAAAATCTTGTCGGCAGGCACCAGTGAACCGGTTTGACCAGTGATGACATAACCTGCTTTATCAATGCCGGCTTCGATTTCAGTTTCGGAGAGATCGACGCGGAAACCGGGGACGGATTCGAGTTTGTCGAGCGTACCGCCGGTGTGTCCGAGGCCGCGTCCGGAAATCATGGGAATGACGGGACCGCATGCGGCAACCATCGGTGCCAGAGTGAGGGAGACTTTGTCGCCGACGCCCCCCGTGGAGTGTTTGTCGACTTTGTATTTGCCGCTCAGGGATTTGAGTGAAAGCGTGTCGCCGCTGTATAGCATGGCCTGTGTATAGGCGACGAGCTCTTTCGGAAGCATTCCCTTGAAGAAGACTGCCATCAGGAATGCGGCTGTCTGATATTCGGGAACATCTTTGCGAACGACTGCATCGACAAATTCCTTGATATCGGCTGCGGCAATTTCTTTTCCGTCTCTTTTCTGTTCAATCAAATCGACAACACGCATGATGACAAACTCCTTATTTTGGATGTGAAATATGGCGCGATTGCGCGGGAGAAAACTTTATACAATGAGCAATGAGCGATGTGCAATGTGCAATTGGATGTTTAACCGAGCCGATGTTACAACTCAGCAGGGGGGAATGCAAATCAACTGAAA
>JAZRWV010000081.1:0-2317 GCA_045599925.1 Myxococcota bacterium | reverse complement strand
GGGAGGCGTATTGAACATGGAGCCGTTCTTGCTGTGGGGGTCATAACGGAACATCGTCGGGACGAATTTCGGGAGGTCTTCGCGAATCATGTCGTTGCGGATGATGACGAGGGTGACGCCTGCGGGAGCGAGGTTTTTCTGGGCACCGGCATAGAGAAGGGCGAATTTGGAGACATCGAGCGGTTCGGAGAGAACGCATGACGAGATGTCGGCAACGAGAGGAATGTTGCCACAATCAGGGATGTAGTTCCATTTGGTTCCGTAAATCGTGTTGTTGAGCGTGATATGAACATAGTCATAATCGCCTTCGATTTTGCGGATTTCGGGGATGTAGCAGCAGCCGCGATCGCGGGAAGAAGCAACGACATCGACGACGTCGAGATAACGGCGAGCTTCTTCGATGGCTTTCTTTGACCAGACGCCTGTATCAACATAAGCGGCTTTGCCGGTTTTGTTGAGGTTGAGGGGGATCATTGCGAACTGTGAGCTTGCACCACCCTGAAGGAAGAGGACGCTGTAGTTTTCGGGAACGTTCATGAGTTCGCGAATCTTGGCTTCCACACCTTGAATAATGGGTTCGTATGCTTTCGAGCGATGGCTCATTTCCATGACGGACTGGCCGGTGCCATTGCAATCCATCATTTCAGCAGCGCATTTCTCGAGCACTGATTCAGGCAAGGTTGAAGGACCAGCAGAAAAATTAAATACACGACTCATGATTTTCTCCTCACAAGACAAAAGGCCTGCCGAAACCATTTCAGCAGAAAAATAATAATCATTTCTTTGCGATTACATTTGTCGCAAACCGAAATACGGTCAATTTATTCCCCCATTTCGCTCATTATGTCAAGGTGTAAAACTCATTCTAAACCGCATAAATTCTAGAGATCAGAGTGTTTACATGTGGGCATGTGTAGGTATCTGAGGTATTAAAAAAATCCCCTTTGCAATTGCGAGGGAATTTGGAAAGAGATGTCATCAAACGGAGGCATCTTTATGGCAGATAACGTAATTGCTATGCGATTTGATGGATGCGCGGATATCAGAAACTTTAGCGTCAAAGACCTGACCTTTAGGTTTGCTGGCACTCCAGGAACCGGAATAAGGATCTGTGATGCGGAACATCTTAACGCCGTTATCTTCATAAGCGCCGGAAACGACGACATAGTGGCCGCTGGATGAATAACCGAAAGCCGCAAGCGTACTTGGTATAAGCTGACATTCGACTGGAGCGTTTTTGCTCAGGCTTTGTTTTGCACCTTCGAAAAACTGTTCATCAGAGGATGTGTGGGCATAACCATAATCCTGTCCTTTACCGTTATTTTTCAGGGCTTTATTGATTGCGTTAGTGACGGCATAGACATAGGTTCCCTCGCCGTTGACATTGGCATAATTCCAGATGGTGCTTTCGGCAATATCTTTACCGGAATAAGTCGATGCGCACATGGCTCCGGATGCAGAACCACAAGTGTAATTTGTTTGCTGTGGTTTAAGTTTGACATCAAGAATGATGTCATCCGTTTTGACATTGGGATCGTAATCGGTTGTATAGGTAGCGCAAATCCATCCTGTATAGTTTCCGTGAGTGACTTTATACCATCCATTTTTCTCTTCAGTGACGGTAAGGATGGTGCCATAGGGAAGGCATTCATAGACGATTGAGCCATTTCCCGGGGTGGTTCCGTTACCGGGAATGTCACGCAGGTTAAGGCCATCACTTGCGGTGACTTTAACCTGGAATGTCGACGGCGGGTTATCAGGAGTATCCGGTTCGGTAACCCCTGGATTGGGACTGACAAAATCCGTGTATTTTTTCATCACCCATCCGTACGTACTGCCGTAGGCAATTTTAATCCATCCATCCTTTTCTTCGTAAACGGAGACTGTTTTGCCTTTGGTGAGTCCACCAATGCGTTCATAGTTTTGACCGGCACCGGAACGTACGTTTAAAGCATTGGCAATGACTTTGCCGGTGCCGATGGGATCTGCCTGTCTGACTTTTTGAATTCTATCTTTGGCATTAGCAAAACGCTGAGCTGTTGAGTTCAGTCTGGGAACCGAATTTTTTGTGTTTAATGTTTTCAATAGCTCTGGCATTTTTAACTCCATATCACAGATAGTTTTTCACCAAATACGCATCACACGGCTTTAATATCATATAGGATTTATGGGGTGTTAACACGTTTTTTCGTATTTTTTTGAAGTCTGTCAACGTGAGCCTGTGGCGCGTGCAAAAAACAGAACTGTCACATTTTTTGTGTTACTATTCAGCCGGGGGGAGGAAAAAAACAGGGGAATTCAAAAAATGCTGTTCTTT
>JAZRWV010000080.1:0-2941 GCA_045599925.1 Myxococcota bacterium | reverse complement strand
CCAGAGATTGCTGGAGCTCTTCAATATTCTTAAACAAATCACGGTTATAATCGCGCTTCATTCCTCAAAACCAAAGCAAATGCGCTACAACGTGTAGCAATCAGTATTTGCCCGATTTAAGGAGAAAAGAACAGTTTTTTTTGTCATCATCGGAACGATTTTTTGCCCCCCCTCACCTGAGTAGTAACGATTGAGCAGAAAAGCCTCGATAAAGACCTGCGCAAGCCCATTAAGCAGAGCGACGGCACTTTTTTGACGCCGTTTCAGCAGGCCAAGCGCTATGCCGCCGAACTTCCGGTGTCGATGCATCCGCGCTGGGTGGTGACGTGCAATTTCAAGTCATTTCTCGTTTATGACATGGAAAATCCGCATGGCGAGCCTGAGGAAATTTTGCTCGAGAACATGGAAAAGGAGTTCTATCGGCTGAAATTTCTCGTCGAAACAAAGGCCGAACATATTCAGCGCGAACTCGAAGTGTCGATTAAGGCTGGTGAACTCGTCGGCAAACTGTATGATGCATTTCTTGAGCAGTATCACGGCAAACTGAATGAAGACGACATGCATTCCCTGAATGTTTTGTGCGTCCGCCTCGTATTCTGTCTATACGCCGAGGATGCCGGCATTTTCAGCAAGGATCAGTTCTATCATTATTTAAATGAATTTAAGCCGGAACAGATGCGCGCAGCGCTTAAAGCGCTGTTTGCAGTGCTCGATACACCTGTTGAGGCGCGTGATCGCTTTCTTGAGCCAGCGCTTGCGGCATTTCCATACGTGAATGGATCTTTGTTTACGCAGAAAAGCAATGAAGACATCCCTCCCTTAACAGATAAACTCGCCGATTTGCTGCTTCCTAAAGCCTCGCTGGGGTTTGACTGGTCCGAAATCAGTCCGACCATATTTGGCGCCGTTTTCGAGAGCACACTGAACCCGGAAACGCGTCGCTCCGGCGGCATGCATTACACGTCTATTGAAAATATCCATAAGGTCATAGACCCGTTGTTTATGGATGAGCTTCGCGCCGAATTTGAGACGATAAAACTCGAACCGCAGACCAATAAGCGCATTTCAAAACTCGATACTTTTCAAAACAAACTGGCCAATCTGACATTTTTCGATCCCGCCTGCGGAAGCGGCAATTTCCTGACCGAAACCTATCTTTCACTGCGGCGGCTCGAAAATGAAGTCATCATGGCGCGTTTTCAAGGCCAGAAATTGCTGGGGTTTGAACAGATCAATCCCATTCGCGTCAATATTCATCAGTTTTTTGGCATTGAAATCAATGATTTTGCCGTCACGGTCGCGACAACAGCCCTGTGGATTGCAGAATCGCAGATGATGCATGAAACCGAGCGCATTATTAAATTTGACCTCGATTACCTGCCATTGAAGACCTATTCCAATATTCGCGAAGGTAATGCTTTAAGGATGGATTGGAGCCCTGGCCCTGCCCCCTCCTACGACTATATCATCGGCAATCCGCCATTTGTGGGTTATTCCCTGCAAAGCAAAGAACAAAAAGACGATATTCTTTCGATTTACATCGATGAAAAAGGAAAGCCTTATAAAACGGCTGGAAAAATCGATTATGTTTCAGGCTGGTACTGGAAAGCCGCTGAATTGATGATGAATACAAAGACGAAAACCGCTTTTGTTTCTACCAATTCCATCACACAGGGGGAACAGGTGTCTTCTATTTGGAAACCCCTGTTTGAACGTTTTGGGATTCATATCGATTTTGCTTATAAAACATTCCGTTGGGACAGCGAATCGTCACTGAAAGCCCATGTGCATTGTGTGATTGTGGGGTTTAGCGTGGCTGACAGCCACGAATTAAGAAAATTGTTCATCAATGAAAGTGAATATAAAGAAATCGAGAATATTAATCCGTATCTGGTAACAGCAAATAATTCATGGGTTGAAAGCCGCAACAAACCACTTTGTGATATTCCACAAATGACAACAGGTAATAGACCCGCTGATGGCGGACATTTAATTATTGAAGCCGAAGATTATGATGAGTTCATCAGAAAAGAACCATTGGCAAAATCATATATTAAGAAGCTGATAGGCTCTGAAGAGTTTATTAACAATAAAAAGAGATATTGTTTATGGCTTGTAAATTGTTCTCCGGCTGAAATGAGAAAAATGCCTTTGGTATTGGAAAGAATTACAAAATGTAGAGAAGACAGGCTTAATTCTCCCGATGCAGGGCGTCAGAAACTTGCAGAAACACCACATTTGTTTAGAGAAGTTAATAATCCTGAGCATTATATTATCGTTCCGAAAGTTTCATCTGAAAAACGTAAGTATGTGCCTATTGGTTTTATGGATAAAGATACCATTTCAACGGATTTAAATTTCATCATCCCCGATGCGACGTTGTATCATTTTGGAATATTGACCTCGAATGTGCACATGGCCTGGATGCGCGCGGTCTGTGGGCGGTTGGAAATGCGGTATCGCTACAGCAAGGACGTGGTTTATAACAATTTCCCATGGCCGCAGCCAACACTGGAACAACAGGCTAAGATTGAACTGGCCGCACGAGATATTCTGGATGCGCGAGCGTTGTATCCCGACAGCAGTCTGGCGGATCTGTATGACGAAGTGACGATGCCGCCGGAACTGCGCAAAGCACATCAGGCAAATGATCGCGCAGTTATGGAAGCATACGGGCTCGATGTTAAAACGACGACGGAATCGAGCTGTGTGGCGCATTTGTTTGAGTTGTATCAAAATCTTGTCGATGCCGAAGAAGCCAAAGAAATGGATGTAACCAAAACTAAACGGACGCGCAAAAAATCGCAATCATAAATGCGCGGCGTATTCCACGTGGAATAGCCGCGCGGCCGGCGCGTATGGCAAAGCCATAGCGCCGGCATGCGAGCTGTAGAGACGCGCCGTGGAGACTGTAGCATATTCAAATCGAATTATCTCACAG
>JAZRWV010000079.1:0-2396 GCA_045599925.1 Myxococcota bacterium | reverse complement strand
AACAAAGATCGACATCATCGCATGTACCTTCGGGAACTCCACATCCACACCGACCAGGATTCGTTTTTTCGGGATCATCCGGACATAAATCTTCGATGACAAGACAATCTGCTGTGCCGTTTTCATCCAGATCGACATCGGGCATAGAACACCCACATACGCCAGGAACCATCTTGTCATCGTTATCCGGGCACAAATCCGTATCGACACAGGCCCCGCCACTACAATACTGTCCATCCGGGCAGGGACTCGACTCCATTTTTCCATCAACACACGAAACAACGCTGCTCCCATCACACGTAGGCTCAAATGTCGCCGGATCGCATTTATTGGGCTCCTCATATTGCTCGACACATTCGCCACCAACACACAATTTATCTTCGCAATCCTGCGGTACAAACTCGCCACCGACACAGGAAACAACAGCATTTCCATTACACGTGGGAGCGTCTGTGTCACTGCAAAGAACAGGCGGAGGCTCAACCTCTTTATCCACACAAACATTACCAACACATTCCTGCTCTTCAGTGCATTGGTCACATGGATTTTCAACAGGCTCTTTATCTACACAAACCTTATCAACACATTCCTGTTCAGCAGTGCATTGGTCACATGGATCGCTTTCGCCACCACTCGGAATATCCGAAACACACATTCTGAGTTCTTCGCTACATGTCGTCCCTTTGGGACAGTTGGTTGATTCACAGAAAGCAACGGCCTCGACGTCCTGCGGCGTATCGCTTCCACCACCGCATGCAGTCACACCAGCTGCAACAACAGCGATGACTGTGCTGAATATCCAACGTTTTTCCATACTCAAACCTCATGCAAACAGTCTGTCAATCAAACAGACTATCCAAATTAAAGTCATTAACTCAATTTTCCTCTCTTACTCAATGCGTAAACTCACATTGAGTAAGGAAAATATACGTTCAAACCGACAATATTTCAGAGTCTGATTGAGTTTGTTCTCATTAAATGAATGAATCCCCCAAATTCAGTATATTAGTGATTATCCCCCCCTTTAAGGATGGTGTTTATCTTCCTTCCCACGGTTCCCATGTCGCAAGCTGTGGTTTTAAATCAAGTGTCGGAACCGTGACATTTTTATTATCGGGCAACGTATAGGAAGCATCCTTCCACGCCGTAAGTCCAAGGCTGGTAATGACGGCATTAAGTTTGTTGAGTAGTTTGTCTGAACCAACAACTGCAACCCCAGAATCATTGAAGGTATAATTGGCATAACCAGTCAAAGACGTCTGATTTCCCCAAATGAGTTTATCCGTTTTGCCTTCAGGAGTGTTCGGATTACCATCAGGCCATCCATAAACACTACTTGCATTCAGACACGTAGTATTATCCTGATATCCACAAACCGAAGAACCTTTATTGGCAATCTTCATTGCTGTATACAAATTCGATACCGTTGAAACAGTTTTCTTGCCATCGCCCATAATCTCTTTCTTATAAGCATCGGTATCCGGAACACCATCCAAAGTCAACAGACGACCAAGTAATGGACTTGTGTAAGCATGATCAGATGTGATGGTGCCAAGTGAATAGCTATTTTTAATGTTGGCCTGAGCCAGTCTCGTCACAGTGTAGGTTGTCGTATCGGATTGGCTAACCACACAATCACTACTAAAATTCCATTTTTTATTGATATAAGTCGAGGTTAAACTTCGAGCATCGATATAACTAACCAGACCTCCGAACCAGCTGCCTGTACCTGTTTCAGTGATATCGCCAGAAAAATAGGAATTCTGCAGATTAAAAATAGAATTCACGTTGTAATAGGTAAACTCGATTTCACGTCTATAAATGTTACTGTTACCAGGACAAGATACAGTTTTATAAGTATTACCAGAAGCACTTGTATAAGCTGCAATAGCAGGCACACTAACAAGCCCCAAAAGCCCACCGAGATAACTGCCCGTTCCCGTAATATTGCCAGTTGATACACAGGAATCAAATGTGTTCGTCATGGTTCTCGGACCTGTTGCATAGAATCCAAAGTTTTCACCTTCCCACCAGTCACTCGTCGTAGCACCAACAAACTGTCCTGCAATACCGCCAATATAACTGACACCTTTAATATTGCCATAATTATATATATTCTTATATATATTTGATGTGTTATTCGAATAGATAATGCCAAAAATACCACCAATATTTGACCCTGTTGAACTAATATTGCCTCGATTGACGATCTGGTCAAAGGTAAATTCGGCCTTCTCATGATCCATATCAAATGTTCCGATAATACCGCCAACAGACGCACTCGCCAAAATATTGCCGGTATTCTCAACATTTTTCATCTCGAAAGGTATTTTCTTAGACTCAGACGTGCCGCGCATACCGTAACGCCCAAAGATACCGCCAACGAGAGAACCGCC
>JAZRWV010000078.1:0-9571 GCA_045599925.1 Myxococcota bacterium | reverse complement strand
CCCCTGTTTCGCGTTTTCACCCATACCCGACCAATCACACGCCTGCACACACAAAACGCACTCACAGCTCAAAACAGGCGTGTCTCTGACGATGTTTTATGCCTTCGGTTTCCAGAAAACGAGAAACGGCGCATCCTGTTTGACGAATACGGCCCCAGATGCTTCGCACATCTGGTCAATCAGCGCCTGCAAATCGCCCGTGAATGTCGGATGCACCTTCACGCGCACGACATCCGAAGGCGTCGGCCTGACACATGAACCGTCAAATGCCCGAATGAATGCTGCAAGCGTGTTCGGCTGCAATCCGTTCATTCCGATGTGACAGCGAGCCTTCATCAGACGCGCTCGCGCCATGATGGATTTGGTTTGTTTGGAGCTAAGTGTGTTCATGATTGAAATTCCGCATCCTCTCCGACATAGTAATCCCATCCATTTTCCCAAGCTTTCATGGTAAGTTTTCTAGCTATCTTTTCAATTTTACTATTCGACAATTCTTCGCTAAATACGATTGAAGCATGGCCGACAAACGGATTATTATCTTCATTTATGCTCAATTCATATTCATAACAATCAAACACTGTTACATGTAAAACACCAATCGAATTACGCTTCAGTTCAGAATAATGTTCATGAGATTGTTTTGCGCTGAAGTAATTTCCGTTATAAACGGACAAGTGCCTATCATCACTTGGTTTTGGACGAAAAGCAGAACTCTGAACGCGTCCATTTTGAAAAAGACTTGGGTGAATTTGTCTATAAAGACATGTCATATCATTCATGACTCATCACCTCCATCAACGCGCCAACAAACTCCTTCCACGTTTCTGGCTTTCTGAAATCGTAAAACTCTTTTTCGTACAATTCGTCTGCTTCTTTGTCATAATCAATCCATGAAGCATTGAATGTCACCAAAGAGATATTCAGCGTTAATGAGTGAATTAAGTGATCCCATTCAAAATTTATGGATTGTTTTTCATCAGGATATGTATATGGCAACGGGCATTCTGATGGATAGTTTTCAATGAAAAGCAGTCCAAGTTCACGCAATTTCTCTAATTCAAATTCATCTCCACAACCATCAAGCCAGCCTGATTTAAGATTTGCAAATTCTTCAAGTCGAGATGGAACATCAAGAGATTCCAAAAGCGTTAGTCGCTCAATTGATTCTACACTTTGAATTTTATTTTGACGGTTTATTTCTACTGTACAATCAATTGAGATTTTTCTTGGACAAAGTGTTTTGGATGACTTTAATGACTCTGTTATCGCATCGAAATCATCGTGTGATTTTGGAACAGGAATGCCATCAATACTTTCTCCAGAAATAAGTTTAAGTGTAAATGTATTGCGTGACGCGTCACATTCTGCAACAATTCCTGTTAAATTTCTATCTTCCAAGATGCATATATTTGAACTGTATTTTAAGAACTTCATTCTTGAATTACAGTCGAATAAAACAACGTCCGCACCACCGGCTTCACCAAATTCTATTTTTTCATCCTGCCTCAAAAATTTACCAAATTTAGACAGCATTGAAGCATCAGATTTTGTAATACCTTCAATTTCACAATCAGTATTTGAAGCCTGAGACATCCAATTCAAAACATTCTGCATTCCCTTCTCAACAAACTCTGCCTCTTTGGTGCACGCAGGAATGTAATTTTTTGTATCATAGTAAACTCTTAGTGCGACATGTGCACTTCCTGGTTTTATATCAACCATGTTGACTGAAAAGTCTTTTAAGAAACCGCTTGGGACTCTTTCTCTCTTATTCTCAGTGAGGTATGCATTCTTTGCAGCCATGTAAATGATAGACTCAATTTGCGATAGTTCTTTAAGAACAGACATTGGAATGTCATGTTTATCAAAACGTTTGCCAATTAGTCTTGGCTTTAACAGGTTATCACCTTTCATCTTAGAGCCCTCCAATTACACCCCATCATGCGACATCACAAAATGACACCATCTTGAGCACAACGGCTGATTAATCTTACCAATTCTCAAACAACGTTTCAACGCAGAATTGAACTTTATACCAACCCCTCAAATTCCACCAAAACCGCCCCTATTTCGCGTTTTCACCCATCCATAGCCAATCACACCACCACACCAAAACAAACGCCAAACAGGCCCCAAAAAATCAAAATAAACGGCATTCATTCCATCCTCATCACAGACACATCCATATCATGCCATGCCAGGTGACGCTTTGCGATGCCAGGCGATGTTTTAGAAAATAATTCTCAACTTTGGCACAGTTTTGTTGTCGCGCGCGCCCGCGCGCGTAATCTCTCTTCTTATTCTTATTCTTATTCTTTTATAATGTAACGCGCGCGTTGGGCAATAGGTGCACAATAGGTGCACAATAGGTGCACAATAGGTGCACAATAGGTGCACAATAGGTGCACAATAGGTGCACAATAGGTGCACAATAGGTGCACAATAGGTGCACAATAGGTGCACAAAAAAATAATTCACAAAAAAACTTGCATCCGTTTCCCATTCGTGTATGCTCGCAGTCGTTGAGAGGGATTCAAACACCTCTTTTCTGTAGCGCTGAGAGCCGCGAAATTGCTCTTTTTTTATGCCTTGTTTCAGGCCTGCTTTTTGGCCGAGAGG
This sequence comes from Myxococcota bacterium, assembly GCA_045599925.1. Classification (GTDB taxonomy): domain Bacteria; phylum Myxococcota_A; class Bradymonadia; order UBA4248; family UBA4248; genus UBA4248. The sequence continues at coordinate 6,952 of JAZRWV010000078.1, read as the reverse complement.
CAAATGCCCATAAAACACCGGCAACGGAAAAGGCACTTGGGCGACTACAGACGCTGTTTGAACCTCTTGGCTTTCTTTCTCGTTTCATCGCGTTTCAAACCGCTTTGAAACTTGTTCAAACCACATCTGTAGGAGAAAACATCATGATGTACGCATCACTCGCCACTTGTCCGATTGATTTCTATCGCGAACAGTCCGCAAAGACCAGAGCCGCCGCCGACGCATTCGAAAAATGGCACGAAATCAAATCCATGCTCGGCCTCAAAACCGTTGACTGCTTCATCGAAATCCAGACACGCATTAACCGAGCCGAACAGAAACGCAAATCGTTCAGCTGCATGGTCATGGACCTTAACAGAATGCTGGATGATATCATAAACCCGGCCGTCAAACCGGATTTGTCAAAAGCCGTAACGTTCAAGGTCCACAAAGAAACATCGGATTTGTTCAATTATTACTATTGCCTGCACCACAAATCAAAGACTGACAGCCTGTTTAATACATGCTGGTTTAAACACGGCGATAATGCTTTCATCAAAGCAAGCAAAAAGCAGGCTTGGCAGTTCATTAAATTTGCCTCTCTTTTCGCTCTGAACGGACTCCCGACAAGACAGTTCGAAGCCTTCGAACCATTCTATTGATTGCCGCCAAAAGCCGCCACCAATGGCGGCAAATGGCCGAATTCTACACTTGTATCTCACTCATATCTAAACACACGTTACGGATATTTATCCACAGCTCATCCACAGTTTGTGGACAACTTTTGGAGAATAAAAATGCAAGACATGCTAAAACGTTTTGGGTATTTGAAATCAGGTATTGCTGCGCACATCGCATCCAGACACGCCGACGATCCATCATGGGACTTTTGGAATTTCCTCAAAGATGCAGCCGAAAACCAGGACGAAATGAAAGCCCAAACCGAACACTTCAAAGCCATACTAAAACGAGAACAAATGCGCATCAAATCAAACAGAATTTAAAGGAGCCAAACCATGAAAGAAAAACTCGTTGTTACTCACTCATCCATGCACACGTTCATGTCATGCCGCCAAAAGTATGATTTCAGATATAATAAAAATATCGTTTCATGCGAAAAGGCGCCGGCGCTTTCATTCGGAACCGCAGTCCATGCCGGCCTCGAATTCTGGTTTAAATTCGGTCTTTATGGTTCTTCTGTCGAAGCCACAACCAGAAGTGGTATCGAAAATGAAATTGATGAAGCCGATCTCATCAAAGCTCAGGAACTCGTTAAAGCATACATCAAAAAATACCAGGATGAAGACTTCGACGTGAAAGAAATCGAATACACATTCGAAAGCCCGGTCAGAAATCCAAAGACAAAACGCATATCCCCAAAGGCTGTTTATTCAGGAAAAATAGACGGACTCATCGAAAAAGATGGCGAGCTCTGGATTCTCGAACACAAAACATCATCGAATGCCGATGAAGATTATTTCCTCTGCAAAGACTTCGACGATCAGATCGCCCTCTATGCCATCGCAATTGAAGAAATCGTCGGCCGCCCTGTCGTTGGAGCGCTTTACGACGTCATCCTTAAACCTCGCCTGATAATGTCAAAAGGCGAAACAGATGAGGAATATGCAGGCCGCGTGTTTGCATCCAAAACAGGAAAGGTAAAACGAAAAGAAGCTGAATCCCCTGAAGATTTCCGCGCCAGATGCGCCGAGGCGATTACCGAGAATAACTTTTTAAGAAAGTGGATTCGTTTCGACCCCATCGAAATAATCAAAAAACGCGCAGCCTTTTGGTCGGTCGTAAAAGACATGCGAACGGGCCAAATCTATCAAAACACATTCCAATGCCTCGGCAGCTATTCGCCTTGCGAATATCGCCATTTATGCCACGAACACGGCGATTTATCCCAGTGCGTCGATTACTACAAAACACGAAAACCGCATGAAGAATTAGGAGAACCAAATCATGGATAATATATCAATCGAACGAATCAAACGCGAATCCACAAACACCATTTCACGATGCGCAATTGCATTGAGAACGATAAACCTCAACCGCGCCGATGCAAACATTGAATTATTCAATCTTCTCGTCGCTCAAATCGCACAGGCAGCAAACGAACTTATGCTCATTTCAAATAATATAGAAAAAGGAGAAAAATAAAATGATTGTCACTAAAGAACTGTTGGCGGAATGGAAACGCAATCCTGAATCAAAAGAGGCTTCAATAGGTCGCCACATGGCCGCTCTTGATAGATGGTGCGGACCAGAAATGGAACGCATCATGGATCATTGGGAATCAAAAGCGTTCAGAGATGCTTACAAATATAAATGGGATGTATGCGATCCCATGGCAGACGAATATGACGGCGACGATGACGAACAAAAAGAGACTCTAAAGGATTTAATCGCTAAGTTTAATAATACATACAAACGCTGTTGCTATTGTGGAAACAAAATTCATTTGAAAGAACGATTTTGGTACACCGACGCCGGAGACTGCTACTGCTCTTCAAATTGCGCGATTGAGGACTGCGGAGGAAATATCGATCCCGATGAGATTGGAGACGCGATTTTGCTGCCGGACTGCTTCGACGATTTCGAACACGACGAAAATTAATATAACATATAGGAGGACTAAATCATGCAAACTTCACAGGAATGTACAAACCTTTTTAAATCTCTCATTTCAGCCAGTGCCGAACTCGGCAATGTGGCCAAAACAAAGCAGGCGTATGGCTACAAATACGCGCCGTTCGACAGCATCGTTGACATGCTGCGCCTTACGCTTCCAAAACATCAGCTGTGGTTTACTCAGGATGTTTCAAATGATGGCGACAAATACGTCTTGGAGACCCTCGTCTTGCACGAATCCGGCGAATGGCTCAAAAGCTCGATGGTAATGACCGACACAGAATTGAGCGGAAAAGCGAACGCAACGCAGCAGCTCGGTGCCTCAATCACATACTTCAAACGCTACGTTTTGAGCGCGCTTTTCGGCATTGCGACCGACGAAGATGTCGATGGCAACGTCGATGCATTCCAGCGCAAGCAGGAAGTCAAAGCGAACGCCAAAGCCGCCAAAGCCGAGCCCGAACAACAGCCTGAAGAGCCCAAAAAGCAGGAAACGCCCAAAAAGGCAAAAGCGCAAAAGTCCGATGAGGAACGCGCGCCGGATGCCAGAAATTACGTCATGCTCAACATGACACATCGAATTTCAAATGGCGAGACGGCCGAAAGCGTCATCAAGAGCTATGCCGATATCCTCAAAACAGATGAACAGCGAAGCCCTGAACGCATTTCTGACAAAGAAATCATATTGCTTGCAACGCACCTTTACAACAACTCGCCGAAACGCTGATGTCTGATGGGGTGGCAGGCTATCGGCTTTGCCGATACGCCTTGCCAGCGTCGCTATTGCATACGCGCCGCTTTCTTTTTTGGGATTTGCCAAACACGGAGTTCACCATGTGGTTCAAGATGGACATAGACCTGATAACGCGATCAAAGCCATTCATGCAGTGTTTTAAAACAACATATAATGGTGATCGTTCAAGTGCATATAGAGAGATCATTCTCATTCAGGCGCTTGCAGAATCAGCAAATGAAACATCATGGCGCGATGCCGACGAAATGTCACGTATGCTTCGCAGGCCAAAGAAGAGCTGTGAGCAGGTCTGGCAAATCTGCATGGAAGAGGGCGTTTTGCGACCATACGAAGGCGGCTATAACGCCCGCGAATGGATGATCGAAAAGGGCCTCATCGGCGACACGCGACAACAAACAGAACCTCAATTTCAGAATCAGCAACGCCAACAACAACCTATTTCAAAAAACGACTTTATGAACATCTAAATCAAGGAACGATTCAATGAACATCGCACAAACCCAACAACTTCTTTCTTTCCTCTGGTCAAAATTCCCGAATAGCCGAACGATGACCGCCGATGACAAGCGAATGACTGTGCTCGCATACTTCGACGAATTATGGCCGTTCTCACTACAGGACTCGATCAACGGCGCACGAAAAGCTCTCAAAGCTCAGCCGCATTTCGTACCGTCCGCACCTGAAATAGCGCATTATTGCGATAAAACATACGACGCAAAACAATATCTCTCACCGGAATACGACTTAATCACGACACAGCTTGCGACGACATGCAAGCTCGCTGAAGAATTCAAACCAAAGCATGATGCGGCATTCCTGGAGCGCTCCGCGCTATGCATTGAAAAGCCTGAATCATCGATGTCAGAATCCGAAAAAGAAACCTATAATTCACTGACCAAAACAATCGATGAATACCTAAATATTTTATCTGAATGCAAAATCCTAGAACGCCAACAAAAAAGACTACTTGCAGAGGCAGAATGGCGAGCCGCCGATGCATACGATGCAGCAGAACGCAGAAATGCAACAAACGATTTCAAGTCTATCGGATGGGCGCAACCTTCCATCGCAATCAAATAGTTCAAACTCATGATATACACTTTTCTATCTATTATCATCACATGCCAGTGTTCACAACCGCAATCAACAGTCATTCTCGATGACGATGGCTTATGCATCTATTGGTTTTGGGATGATGAGCCAGAAAAGCTCAATCCGTGCATCAATATTCCAGAAAATGCAAAACCAATATGGAGAGACGATGATGAAACAATTAAATCTTTTCGAATGGTATCAAAAGGAAAACGCAATGCCGAAACAACTCACTGAAAAGCAGCTTCAAATTTATGAATTCATTGTCAACTATTGCAAAACACATAATGGAAGACCGCCAACATATAGAGAAATTGGTAAAGGATGCGGTTTAAAAAACGTCAGCTGTGTGTATCAGCATGTGCAGAGAATCGTCGCAAAAGGCTATTTTTTCACGACATCACAAGGAATCAATGCAGAATCTTATATTCTGTTATAACGAGGCGAATCATGACAATTCCAGAATTCAAATTCACAATCAGAGGAAATAAAAAAGAAATGTTGCGAGTTGCCAACGAAGCAGGCGATTTTGCTTTTTCTCTATATCAGCAAAAAGGCATAGACCAGACATGTTCTGACATCCTGGCAAATGGAATTATCGATATATTCTCGCAAATCATCGAAGAAATCGATCGACCATTCAACGAAATTATCACGAACAAGAAGCACATGTTTTTCTGGATGAACACTCGTTTTGTTGCTGAAATCGGCATTGAAATGATGCGAAATCGAGTTCATATCATCCCTGAACTATTACTTGATGCTGAGTATGCAAAGAAAGGAAACGCAGTCAATTTTCCGCACATGATTGCAGGAGATTTGCAAACGTTTTGCATATACACGCTGTTACACGGCGCGACGCCTGATATGCCCAGAAAACACGTCAAATCTAAAGATTTAAAGCCCGTTATCAAACTCGACAATATGGCAGGTCCAAAAGCTTTTTTTTCAATCCTCACAAGGGCTTTTATCAGCTACATAAAGTTTTCAGAAATCGTCATCAAACCGATTCTGGATGAAATGTTATTGGGAAAATGCACAACATCCATAAACCGGCTGCATGTTGTGCATGAAGGAAAACCAAAAGAAACGTCGAACAAAACACCAATCAAAACGGAGCGTAAAAAGAATCAGGTTTGCAGTCTTCAAGATTTGCAATCTCTAGTGAAGTGATAATCGATTCAAAAGTATCGCAGAAGCCGGTGAGTATTTCATCGGCTTTTTTTTGGTCAGGATGCAGATAATGACGTTGATTCGCGCTTTTACCCTCATGAGTGAAAACTTCTGCCCAGAATTCTGAATCAGTCCGTCTGAAAATTTCAGTTATAAAGAAATGTCGCGCAGAATAAAGCGACAACTTTTTGTCAATCGTTCCCCTTATAACTCCATTAATGTATTGATCATAAGTTTGATATCCAAGGCGCCAAAACGACTCGAAAATCTCATCATTTCCATGCTTATTTTTCCACTTTTGCGTATATGACGCGCATCCAGAACGGGAAATAATTACCTGCGTGATTAAATCTTTTGTCGGCTTTGAAATCAAATGCATGACGCGATGTTCACGGCTTGTTTTGTGGCTTCTAAACCTGCAATGGTTGCCATCTGCCATCATTCCAAGATTGAACATATACAAATCTTTTGGACGCTGGCCTGACTCAACAGCAAGACGCATGAATAATTCACACTCAAGCCTTTTTAAATCGTTGATGTTTGTGTCGTTTCTTATTTTAAGAATAACTTTTGCGGCCGAATCGAAATCCAAAACACCATTGCGTTTTCCGATTGTGTAAACAGGCTTTGGGATGTCCCTAATCGGATTCACGCCTAAATGTCTTCCAGAACTGATAAGCTGTGTAAAACACAGATTGATGCCATTAAAAAGCCTGAATCGCTGGCATTCAGAAAGCCCTGATGCGTTTATCACCTGGCTTGCAATGTTTTGATTATGCTTGTTTATGTCAGCAACGCTACGCCTGTTTGAATGATTGCATAGAGCCATACCTCTTGTGACTCTAAGCAGCTCGTTAATGTACTTTTCAGAACGTCCACGATTGCTCCAGTGCTTTGAGATTTCATCTGGAAGCACTCTTACTCCATATTCAATTGGTGAACACGAATTACCCTTAGATTCACGTGAACAAACACTGCTTTCAATCACTGAACGCTTTAGTGCCGTCATTGCCTTAGATGCTGTGCGATTTAGTTCCGAAAAAGTCATATTTTTTGGATAAATGGTCATCTGTTTGTCAATTCCCCTAAACGAGAACCGAACGTACACCCTTTTTGTTTCTGGTGAAATATACAGACCTCTAATCCCTTCAACCTTTCCAGATCTTTTAATCACAAGACGTTTCGTCATTTTGCTTTTCCAATCCATGGCTTTACTCCCAATAAAATAGTGTCCAATCGTTTCATGCAACAAATTGCACTATACGCCATTTTTTGGGAGTTTCAAACATGTGTGAATTTTGGACAAAATAACTCATTCAT
>JAZRWV010000077.1:0-5887 GCA_045599925.1 Myxococcota bacterium | reverse complement strand
AGATTGCCGACGATGTTATTCTTTGTGCTGATGAGGCCAAGCGTTTTCAGAATGGCTGTGACGAAATTCGCACAGTTGCTGTCGTATCCATAGTTATAAGTCGAGCCATAGCCGCTCAAATCCGTAAAGTTGTCGAGATGTGGGCTGTAGCTCAGGAAATCGAACGTGCAAAGCCCCGTTTTGGTATAGAGATATTCTTCGGCTTTATCGACGGCCTTGCGGCCCGGGCACGAATCACAGGCATCCATGGTGTAGGATTTTTGAATATAGCCGTCCTGATTGTTGTATTTAATTTTCAGGAAGCCATTGGTTTCACCATAAGAATAAGTGTAAGCATAATTCTCCAGTGAACCGATACTTGAACTGCTGGTACTTGCCGAGGAATAGACTTTAAGATTGCCGGAATACTTGGTGACAACCATTACGCGAGTGGCAGTGACAGTCGAAACGCATGTGCCATTGGTGCAGGCTTCACCTGAACCACACTTTTTGCCGCATGCGCCGCAGTTGTTGTTGTCCGAACCTTTTGCATTGATTTCGCAGCCGTTGGAAATATTGCCGTCTTTATCGCAGTATCCTGCGGCACATGATGAGCAGCTGGAAAGATGCAGCGAACTCAGACTGCGGCAAGCTCCGTCACAATAAGTTTCGCTGGATGAACATTGTGAAACGCAGATGCCTGCGGAGCAGACGGTTCCTGCACCGCATTTGGTTCCGCATGCGCCGCAGTTGTCATTATCAGAGCTTCGTGCATTGATTTCGCAGCCATTTGATACATTGTTGTCGCGGTCACAATAGCCAGCTTCGCATGTCGTGCAGGAAGAAAGGTGCAGACTGGCAAAATTGAGGCATGAACCGTTGCAGTCTGTTTCGCCAAAAGCGCATGTGTCATAACAGGCTCCCTGAGAGCATGTCGTTCCGGAGGGGCATTTGATTCCGCATGCGCCGCAGTTGTTGTTGTCAGACCCCTGAGAATCGATTTCACATCCATTTGCGAGGTTGCTGTCGGCATCGCAGAAGCCGAGTTTGCACGAAGAACATGAGCTCAGATGATATGATTCGGCATCCAGACATTCGCCGTTGCAGAACAGAAATTCAGGCGCGCAGCGCGGTACACATTGTCCGTCCTGACAAATTTCATCGCTGGTGCATTCGCATGATGGAACAGGAGGGTTCACCGGATCTATATTTTCGTCGCCTGGCTCTTGGGGGGCGTCGCCGGGCTCTGTGTTTTCCACGCCTGGCTCTGTGTTTTCTACGCCTGGCTCGGAAGTTTTATCTTTGGTATGGAAAATACCGCCGTTGTCTGTGATTGCTTCTTCATGTGGCGCAGTAATAAGAAGTTCCCACTCATCCGAACATCCGGACACGCATAAAGTCAGGGATGTCAGCCACAATAATTTGCGTTTCATGATTTCTCCAAAGTCTGAAAACGAAATAACCATCAAACTTTGCGAAGAATAACAAGTTCATGATAAAACTTCTATATGTGTATTTTGATATTTTTGAGGGCCCTGCTATTGGCCGCAGGCCAATACGCAAGGCTGCGCGGCCTATCGCAAAGCGATACAGCCGCGCATAACCTTGCAAAGCATCCATCATATAAAAACAAAAAAACGCCGAAGTTTTGAACCCCGGCGTCTCATTCAAAAGTGCAAATGCATTTTATTGAAATGATATTATTTATCACTTCCCACCTGAATGTCATCTACCGCACATTTTGCACCATTCAACGTCTTGCCATTAAAGGAAATATTGAGAATATCCTTGGCTTCTTTGCATACGCCTTTTCCACTGACAACAGTCCCTATGGAGAAAGACGATTCTTTCGTACAATCCACTTCAACGGGATCTTCGTCGCCATCGCAGTAATTAAGCGTGTTGCCGTTGCACCAGGATTCGCCTTTGTTTTTATCCTCGCATTCGCCTGCACAGGCAGCAAACATGCATGACATCGCAAGCAAAACGACCAGAGCCAGAAGCTTTTTCATATGCACTCCTTTTTATTGAGCAAGACAAAAGAGCCGCCCTTGTGGGGCTAATTCCACAAAAAGGCGGCTTTTTTAGTGATTAAATGAGAGAATTAGTTTTTACAGGTTGCAACACCTTCAACATATTCACAGCCTTTGGGGCAAGATGTGGCAGTCGAATTATCGCCATCATAAATTGCCATTGTGCTACCATCTAATGCTTTTACACATTTATATTTATCGATGCCTTCGGGATCGCAAAGCATTGCGGTCTCACCAGTGCAATGGGCAATCATCTCTTCAGTACCTGTGCACTGAGCCGTAATACCCCCTCCGTCATGATATCGGTTGCATGCCCCATAGCCAGCGGTCTTACAATCTTCGTGACCACGGGTTAAAGTGTCTGGTTTGCAGTACCAGAAAACATCACCATCACAGAAATAAGCATCATTATCACGTGTAGCACATTCAGCACCGTCTTTTGTCATAGCTTCTGTTACGCAAATATCGATTCTGCAAACGCCAGCTTCGCATACACCGCAGTTATTAGAATCCAGTTTTTCAGCAACGCAAACATGCTCGTCATTGCAGTATGGTTTTGAAGGATCTTTTTCCGAACAATCGGTATCAAGCGAACATTCAACATTTGCTTCATCAGCGACACAGCCTTTGCCCTCATCACATCTTTCATTTTCATTGCAGGCTTTGGGGGTGATGACGCTATTTTCGCAAATGTAAGAAGTTGCTACACCTTCAGGATTACCGCACGTGATAACATGAGTGGCTGCAACACAGGCATCCTCATCGTCTTCATTTGAAAGACAGATTTTGCTTCCATCAACATCAGTGCAAACAAGACCATCGTCGCATTCTTCTGATTTTTCACAGGCTTCGCCTTCGGATTTTTTGTCTGCAGCGGCTTCCTCTTTTTCGCAAACTTTGCTGTCATTGCATTTCAGACCCTCTGCGCATTCTTTGTCTGCACAGGCTTCGCCTTCTTTGGCTTTGTCGTCGGCTATGGCTTTGTCTGCACATATTTTGTCGGAATTGCATTCAAGACCCTCTGCACATTCTTTGTCTGCGCAGGATTCACCCTTATTAGCTTTGTCATCAACGACGGCTTCGTCTTTTTCGCAAACTTTGCTGTCATTGCATTTCAGGCCATTTGCGCATTCTTTGTCTGCACAGGCTTCGCCTTCTTTGGCTTTGTCATCAGCGGCTGGTTTGGCTGCACATGTTTTATCGGCACTGCAATAATCGCTTTCGCAATCGGCAGCGACTTCACAAGCCTCGCCATTCTTCTTTTTGTTGCTACTGTCGTCATCATCATCGCCACATGCGGTGAATGAACAGGCACAAAGACTAAGAGCAGCAAACAACCATGCAAATTTCTTCATAAGTATTCTCCACGTTTTGATTGGTATGACCGGTTTCGTCATTTACCGGAATGAATATTTTCCCACAGATATGGGATTTGAAACAAAAAATAGAGCCATGTCAGCTCACAACCTACCTATACATACAAAAAAGCGGCACGTCAAATTGACGTACCGCTTATTTTAAAGATTATGTTAATTTTGTGCTCCAGCCGAAGCATCATCGGCCAAACAAACATCATGGGCATCATCGGCCGCGCCTTCGGCTTTGCCGCATTTGCCGCTCTTGCACGCATCGGCTGCATCGCATTCGGCGCCATCTTCTAAAAGCTGTTTTTCAGCCTCAAGACATACTTTGGGAGCATCGGCATCTGCACCAGCCTGAACGTTGCAGTTATTGCTCTCGCAATCCGTAGCGACTTCGCATTTATCACCTACTTTTCCAAGTTCTTTGCTGTCATCATCACTACCACAGGCGAGGAGTGAACAAGCACAAAGACTGAGGGCGGCAATAAAGGTTGCAAATTTCTTCATAGTTATTCTCCTTCTCATATATATAGTTGAAACGACCGAACTAATCTGCCATAAGGCAGGAAATGACGTAACAAAACCACTTGAGCAACCGATATTTCGTCGCTCAATGCCATGGAGAATAGTTTTGGAATTTTGCAAATTCTAGAATGACAAATATGTCACAATCGAAATAATTACTTGAGTTTCGGCTTATTTACTCAAAATATCATATTAAAAATATTTTAATTTTTTTTATTACAACATTTGCATGACAAAAAAGTCGTTATTTTCAGAAATGGCGTCAGATATGGCGAGGGTATGACATAAAATGCATAGTTTTTGGCCGCGCTAAAGCGCGGAATGGGGTGGTGCATCAGAATACACATAAAAAAAGGCCGGGCGTATCGCATGCGATAGCCCGGCCAACGCGCCGTATCTCATAGGCGCGTCCACACAAAATTAGCGTTCAATACCTGTAAAATAGAGAGAAACATTTTCATAATCAGCGATTGCATTGGCTTCTTTCATCAGCATGAGTCCGGCGAGTCCTGCGCTACCGGTTGCAGAAGGCGTTATAGCCGTATGGGCATAAGCCATGTCATGCGCATTTTTGAGATGTTCTTCGTCGGCGATGAGAGGAATGCCGCCGGTGCGAAGCATCGTGCAGACAATCGCGTACCAGTCGTAAGTTTCGTCGTCGAGAATGCCGTGTGCAATCGAATGCGGCGCGGATTCCCAGGGCCACATGAACATATTTTTATTCGCACATGCGTAACGAATCATCGACTGAACGGCGGTCGAATCCCATGCGGAGCGAATGCAATCGGCCATGACGAGACGCTGAGCAATTGCGCTGGAATCGTGCATTGCCGCACGTTCCTCGACGGAAAGATCATCTTTGAAAGCTTCGAATTCCGGCATCGCCTGGTCGCGCAGACGTGCATCGATGAGCTTGACGATGCGATCATAAGCGCGTGCAAGCGGGAATGCGCCGCGCGTCTGGACCGTATGGAAACGCGGCAGCACGGGAAGCGGCTCGTGACGCATCACATCCGCAAGGGCCTGTGCCGAACTCGATGCCAGAGCACCACCGCCAACCTGAACGATCATGTGATGACAAGCCTGATTGTTCTCAATCCATTTGTCGAAGATTTCATAGGCAAGTGTTGAACCACCTTCGATGGTCAATCCATTGTCGGGGCCCTGGCATGTGAAAGGAATCGCGCCGTCGCGAACCGCATCCAGCGAACGCAGATAACACGGATCGCCCAGCTCGCCCTCGCGGCGTTCGCAGATGTGAAGATTCGCGCCCAGCGTTTTGAGGCGTTCGACGACACTTTCTTCGGCGTCGTTCGGAATGAAAACTTCGAGTTTTGCACCGGCAGCTTTGCTGACGACAGCCGCTGCAAGCGCCGCATTGCCACAGCTTGCAATCGCAAATGGACGTTTCAGCGATTCTTTGGAAAGATTGAGCAGAATGCCAAAAAGATGACGTGCTTTATGAGAACCCGCGACATTGTGCGTCTCGTCTTTGACAAACAGCTTCTGCATCGGGTCAAAACCAAGGGCATCCGCAAGCTCTGTCTCAATCGTGAGCGGTGTTTCGACAAAACCCGTTCCATCAATGGCCGCAAGTTTGCCATCGAGTTCCGCCACGCGCTCCAGATAATCGATATCCGTATGACGGGCATTGAGCGCGCGGTGATAGCCCAACAAACGATGACGATAACGAATGAAAGGATTTTTGGAATCCTCGAGCTTGCTTCGCTGCCAAAGCTGAGTCGTAATCACATGCTTTTTCTGCAAAATATGATTAACTTCCGGCATGCACTCGCGATTCGGACACGAAAAAGTCGCCGAATCATAAGCATGAACCCGCGTGCCACAGCCAACACAAGACACATAATGATGCTGAGGAATCATATCCACTCCATTCGATAAAGTTTCTAAAACTGAAAAAGCCGCCCAGTCGGCGGCTTTTTCAGTGTACACCAAACACAAGAAAGTTTGTAGTGGGATTTTTTTGGG
>JAZRWV010000076.1:0-3786 GCA_045599925.1 Myxococcota bacterium | reverse complement strand
CCTACAGCATTACGGATATCGATTCTGCAGTTCTGACGATTATCCCCGATGCATCGACGGTTTCAAAGAACGGTGATGATGCTGTCCAGATGACTGGCTTTAAGGTCTCGCTCAGCTCCAAACCCGAAAATAGTATCACGGTTGCTCTTTCGCTCACTGATTCAACCGGTTCGGCAAGCCTTGGCCAGTCAAGTGCCACATTCACGCCGACAAACTGGACTGATGTGAGTGTTTCCCTGGCAATTGACACGACATTGCTGTCAACAGTTGAAACCTACTACACGATTAATGGGGCAATTTCCGGTTCCGGCACTGTGTATGACGGCAAAACAGCCAGTGGATCATTCACCTTCATTGCACTTCCTGAAAACGATTCCGGCGAATACGCATCAGAATATGTGATTGTCGATGGCGGCAGTGAACTGGATGAAGAAGATTGTACGGTTGATAACAAGCTGCTTGTCGGTTCCTACAAGCTGGAGGTTTGGGGTGCTGCAGGTGGTGACGGCGTTAATAATGATCAGTCCATGCCGAGTCACGGTGGCCTTGGCGGCTATTCGATTGGCTATCTGACCGTCACTGAACCGATGGATTTGTATGTCCACTTTGGCACGGCCGGATACCAGGGAGGAACAACAGGGGTTCATATTGGCGGCGGCTGCAACTCTGGTGGGGATGGCGTTTCTACTGGCGCCAACCATCAGGGATTCGGCGGCGGCGGCGCGTCCGATATTCGTCTCGACGGCGATACGCTCTATCACCGCGTTATCGTTGCCGGTGGCGGCGGCGGTGCCGGTACTGCCAGCGGCGATGGTTCGGGTGGCTACGGTGGTGGTTTAAAAGGCGGCGACGGCATGATTGATGGCGCATACCAATCTGGCTCCTATACAGCCAAAGGCGCTACCCAGACGAGCGGTTACAGTTTTGGTCCGGGTGAAGATCCGCAAAAACCCGGTTACAATAGCTTTAATGCTGGCGGCGGTGGCGCTGGTTGGTTCGGTGGCTCAAGCGTCGGCAATATAAACGGGCGTCATGCGATGGGAAGCGGCGGTGGATCCGGCTTTGTACTCACGGCTGCGACCAAAGCAAGTGTTATCGACACAGTGCCTGACCTTAGCACAAACTATCAATTGCAGAATTCCAAATATTACCTTACCAACGCAGAGACTAAGGATGGAACTCAAACGTTCCCGTCGCCTACGGGTGGTTCCGAAACAGGTCACAAAGGAAACGGTTTCGTCCGCATCACCCTCGTGAAATAATCTCATCATTCGGTAGCGCAGCTATCGGCCCTCCGGGCCGATACGCTTGCGCTTGAGCGCGGCTATCCTCAATCGGATACGCCGCGCTTTCTTTTTTTTAATCCCCAAAATCTGCTACCTCAAATATTACTTACTATCATAAACAGCTTTTTGTGGCCTAGTAGCTTCATCCAATCATATTTTAAAGGAGTCTATGATGACTAAAAAACACTTCTATTTGCCCTTTCTGCACTTCTCGTTTGCGCTTGCAGCGATGACGATAAAGACAACGATAAAGGATTTTTGACGTGTGAAGGTCAAAAAATTAATCCGGCAACTGCACATCTCATTTCCTGCTCAATGTGCGAAACCAATTACTGCGATATCGACGGAAACCTCCTCAATGGCTGTGAAGGAAAAAAAGACGGCGACAAATGCGTAAAAATCAGTGATTCAACACAGGATCCTTCAACTTGTGATGCCCCTAAAACATCATGCGATTTTGGCTGCGTCAATCTTTCCAATCTCCACATGAAAGACTGCTCAACATGCGCTGATAATTATGAAAATGCCGACAACACATGGGATAACGGCTGCGAATACAACACTTCCGGTCAGTCAGAAGACGGTTCCTGCAGCGATCCTAAGACAAAATGCAGCTTCGGATGCGTCTCACTCTCCGATCTGCACATGAAAGACTGCTCCACATGCGCCTCCGGTTATGCCAATTCCGACAACAACTGGGATAACGGCTGCGAGGCAGCCTCCTCCGACCCCACAGACAAAACCTGCCAAGCCCCCAAAACCAAATGCGATTTCGGTTGCGTTTCTCTCTCCGAAATCCACATGACCGACTGCAATACCTGCGAAAATGGTTATATCAATACCGACTTATCCTGGACCAACGGCTGCGAAACCATTGCAAGCAGCGAACAAATCACCCTGGGAAGCGACTTCTTCAACGAAAAATGTGAACTCAAGGATTTGGGGCTTCCCGTCGATTACGTTCTCGAAGACTCTCTGTATGTAAACTGCGCACTCACCATTGAACCCGGCGTCACTATCGCATCCAAAAGCCAGGGCGTGAATATCGAAATTCATGAAAACGGAAGCATCAAAGCAGTCGGTACAGAAGACAAGCCCATCACAATCACCTCGGGCGGCGATGCCCCCATGGGAAAACTCATCCTCATGAGCGACTCAAATACCGGCGTCACAAACGAGTTCTCCTACGTGAACTTCCAAAATATGGCCAATTCCGCCAATGAAGCCATCTCCATTAATAACGGCATCAAAGTTTCCATGGATCATGTTACCATCGACACCGTCGACGGAAACGGCATCTGGGCTGATGAAAAATTCGTCAAATTCGAAAATAATACCATCAAAAATTGCAAGGGTTACCCCATCGTCATAGATGATCTCGCCGTTGTTGACTCACTCGGCGAAAACAACACATATTCAGACAACACCCAAAATCAAATCAAAGTCAATGACAGCGACATCGACGATAATCCTGACATCTCCTTTAAACTTCAGACCATCCCCTATTATTTCGCCAATGGCCTTTACCTTTCAAAAGATAATGGCAAATACACCTTCCCTGCAGGCCTTCAGCTTCTCATTAATGACAACGAAAGCATTGAGCTGTTTTCTGGTAGCTTGACAATTTCCGGCACCGCAGAAAATCCCGTTGTCATTGCCCCAATCACTGACGTCAACTGGGGTGGGATGAAACTTCGCAGCGGTAAAAATACAATTGAACATCTCAAACTCAACAAAGCCAAAGACGGCCTCTGGGTTAGCAGCGATGAAGTTTCCATCGATAATCTCACGATTGATGAAACAGAAGAAAATGGTATCGGCATTGACAGCAATGTCAAATTGACAAAATTCGATAATGTAAACGTCAGCAAAACAAAGAAATATCCTCTTTCTGTTTCACTCACTCAACTTCCTGGCCTGGGCACCAATAATACCTTTGCATCCTCCGAAGCTAATTACAATTATATTAATGTTAATGACACCTACACTTCCATTGAAAGTGAATTATCAATTCACAAACAAAATATTCCCTATTATGTCGATGACGAATTTTTCCTGTACTCCGAAAAAGTAACAGCTGTTAATATTGACGCCGGCACACATCTCATTGCTGGCAGAGTCCGTATTCACGAAAAAATTAAATTTAATGTCAACGGAACATCCGATGATCATGTCGTCTTTGAAGCACTGCCCGAAGATTCCTGGAATGGTATATATATTAATACGCCAAATGATGTAAAACTCTCATATCTCGATATCAAGAACGTCAACGAAGACAACTATGCTCTCGAGATTTCAGAAAGTTCGAAAAAAGTCACCCTTGATCATGTTTCCTTGAATAATACCGACGGAACCTGCCTTCGCAATGATTCCACCGGTGTTACAGGAATCGATACCGTTGAATATTCCAGCTGCAAAAATAATAAATACATAGAAGAATAATCTGTTACAAATCATATTATTTGTAACATCATATTTCATTAACAAAAAAGGCGGAATT
>JAZRWV010000075.1:0-3121 GCA_045599925.1 Myxococcota bacterium | reverse complement strand
AAATTCGCGCCGTATGCGCCTTTGGCGCATAGGCCGAAATTCGCGCCGTATGCGCCTTTGGCGCATAGGCCGAAACGCGAGCCGTAAAACCGTTTTTCGAAACGGCTTTAGGCGCGCCCTATCTTGGCGGGCGCGTTCTCTGATGAAACCAGGTTTTCATATTGAGCAATTTGGTGCGTTCCGAATCGGATGCACGACGCGAGCAGGATCGGATTTCGTCGCTATTTTCGGGGGCACCCCAGCGAATTTCATTGCAGTCGGCCGGATGATAGCCCATTTCGAGCGCATCTGCGCGTTCCGTAATCGTTTTAAGCGTCAGAACGGTTGGTTGGCCCAGCGAGTTTTGATATGTGATTTGTTTATTTTCGAGGGCAGCGTTGATTTGTTTTTTGGCTTCATCGACGGCATTTTGAATGCTTTGTTCATCTGTGAGGCCGTAACGGGCGGCATTTCTGCGGATTTTTTCGGGGAAATCGAGGACGGCATCGATGGCGACGAGCATGCGCATGTCGCGGGAGGGCGTAGCATAATCCTCCCAGGAGCCAGACGTTTCGAAAACCGCATAACCCTTGGGCATGACGATGCCGGAAATCCCGTTTTCGCGCACATAATCATCGCCCGTCTGGACGCTGACAACGCGGCGTTCGGCAGATTCGCCCAGGGCATTGGTCAGTTCGGCGGCGGCATCTGGAATTGCCAGCGGAATCGGATGAATCGCCGCTTCGACGCGATCGTAGAACACTTCCTTTGAAACGTCGTGCTGTTCGGTACTGTAAGGAATAAAGCCGGATTCTTTCGAAAGTTCCTCATTGGTGAGCTGATGAACGTTCACAATCGGACGAAAAGCCTTGAAACCGGCGCCGACATTCTGAATGGCCGGATCGAACAGGAAATTGCCGCGCCAGAAGCGTTTTCGCGTGATCGTGCCGTCCGGCTGTGCATCGACCGAAAGCATGCTGCCCGGCGTATCGGCTGTATCGGGCGTGTAATGCGCGATGACGAGCACATGGCCGTGGGGATCCGCAAACGTCGTTCCCGGACGAAGCGAAGAACGCGTCAGTTCGACGGGATAAAAGTCGGTATTGTCGTCATCGAGTGCCGTTCTGACATTGCCCGACTGAACCTGATAGGCGCCGACATGAACCGCATAACTGTTGAATCTTTTGGCAGCATTCCCTGAAAAATTCTGGTTTGTGTGGAAAATTGGCGAACCGCATTTGGGGAAGCTGTGATTGGAACCGCGACCGCATTTGCGCACAGCCATTGGGAGACCGCGTTTCCAGGCGTAATAGGTTCGCAGCATGTAGGGCAAATCCGCGCAATCCGGTTCGAGTTTCAGACGGTCGTCTTCGTGCTGGCCAAAGGCGTTGTACAAAATATTGTGTTTGGGATCGCGAAGAATATCGCCAAGATTTGTCCAGGTTTTATCGGGCTCTTCCGGATAATCGAAAAGTCGTTCGACAAAAGCTGAAAACATCGTTTCTTCGGCCGGTGTCCAGTCGCGGGTCGTTGCCCAGGGCTTGTTGCCGGAATCATCTGCTTTTGCTGACAAATCCGTGAGCACAGCGACGTGTGTGATGCGATCGAGGAAAGTCGTGCGGGATGTATTTTTTCCGAGTGACAAATCGCTCAATGTGACGCGATCGACGTGAACAAGGCTTTGAGGCAACTCATTTTCGGGCATTTTGATGCCATCTGGACAGGCTTCGTAATATTCCGAAAATGAATGCAAAATGATGGGTGTTCCAGAGTTGTCGTGGCCGAGATAAGCCATGATATGGCCTGGAAAATAGAGAAAAACGATGCCGGTTTGGGCAGCTTCGTCGATTTTTTGAAGCTTGTCTTCGGGGGCAATGCCTGCCACATCGAGGTAATAGCTCGTTTGAACGGCCTGTTGTTTGCTGTTTCTGGGCAGACGGATGTTAAATGACCGAGCCGTATCGAGGAGCAGCCTGGAACAATCCCGGAATCCGCCATATCCGCCCCAGCCATAAGGATCGTTGACGAACAAAAAGAGCGTCTGAATCCAGTCATTTCTGGTCAGCGGGCGGTTGGTATCGAGGATTCCGTCGATTTCGCTGGCTTTAAGGTGTTCAAAACCGTTTGTTGTGGCGATGATGACTTCGTTTTTTGTGCCGGCGAGGAATGAGCCGCGAGGGATTTTAACGCCGGAAAGTGTCATTTCGCGAGTGGTGAACCAGCGACCGTCGCGGTCGCTTTTGAGGGCGTCATTTTCGAGGACGGGGCTCAATTTGGCGTTGGGAGAAAGCCATCCCCACATGTCACGCGTGCGGACGAATCGCATGCCGTCTGACTGTGTAAAAATGACCTCAATCCTCGCCTGTGCGCGGCCCAGCGAGCAGTTGTTGCGACTGAAACGGACCTCGCCACCGACGGGTTTGATATAGGGGCTGTCGTGAGGACCGCATAAAATCGTCGAATCTTCGACGAGAATGTATTGTTTTGGGCCGGATTCGTAGTCTTTCCAGGCAGATTCAAATTCGCGAAGCGGGCGTTCGAAGTCGTCAGCGGGTGGCTTTGAGCCGTCTTCGAAGACGATTTCATCATTTTCGAATTTTTCTTTGAAAGATTTGAGACGTGCGCGAAGATTGTTTTCGATTTCCGATTTTTCGAGCGGCGTATCGAGGTCATTCATCGGTTCATTAAACCTCGCGTTATGCCGACGAATGGCCTCCTGATTCATGATGACCCGGTTGTCTTTTTTCATCCAGTAATCGGGTGAAAAATGGTCTGCATTGACGCCTGAGAGGTATTCTGGAGCCGGTTTGTCAGCGGGGCATTGAGCCGGGCGCGTTTGTTCTGGTTCTGCGGGCGTTATTTCCGGCTGGGTGTCGTCATCGACAGTGATTTCAACGGGGTCTTCTGGCGCTGAAGACACAGGGGCTTGTGGCTGTTGCCCGAGCGTACAGGCTGAAATCAGTATCGATAATGGCAAAAGCAGCGGTATGTTTTTCATATCTGAATGGAAATGCAAAATGAATCGGATCGCCGTGCGGATGCACGTATTGGGGCATTATATTTCGCATTTGGAGAAAAGGCAGGTTTTGAGGCAATGTGCAATGTGCAATTTGCAATGTGCAATGTGCAATGTGCAATTCTA
>JAZRWV010000074.1:0-5868 GCA_045599925.1 Myxococcota bacterium | reverse complement strand
ATCTGATAAATCCGATAAGTCTGATAAATCCGACAAATCTGATAAATCCGATAAGTCTGATAAATCCGACAAATCTGATAAGTCCGATAAATCCGGTAAGCTAGATAAAACAAAGAAACCGTCTGAATCGGAAGAAGCCAGTGAGTTGCTTAAGGAATCAGAAGAAGACCTAACTGAGTCATCACTTAATGACAAAGATGATACGCCGGAAATGACCGTCCAGGATACTTATGAATTGACTTTTTCAAGTCAGGTGGATGTTTTCAAAAAGTCCTGAGCAATCAATAAATTAAAAACATGAAAAGCCGTGCGATGAACTGCACGGCTTTTTTTGTGTTATTAGGCAACTCTCATTCTGGCTTTATATGCCTCGTGTTCTGCTTCTGCACTTAGATGCATGGATTCAGTACGAAGTTGGAATTCAACTTTTCTCGATTCAATTTCTGTTACGACGTGAACGCTTTGATACCCGGATGCTTTTGGTGCAACGATATAATTTTTCATCGTTCCCGGCACGACATTGTAACTGTCACAGATGATATTCAGGCACTGATAGACGTCGAGTTCATTGGCTACGACAATCCGCATGCCGTAAAGGTCTTTTAAATCTGTGATTTCAATCCCCTGGCGTGTGGCTTTTTCAAGAGCACTTTCATCCGATTTCATGCGGTTGTAGACTGTCACATTCTGAATTCCGGCTTCACGCAGTTTCTTGGTTACTTCTGTGGATTTTCTGCTTAACCATTCCGTTCCTTCAGCTCGCCAGTAGGTCAGTTGAGGATTGGTGCGTTTGGATTCTGTCAAAGCCCGCATGGAAGTGGGGCGCATTTCTTCTGGAATGGTTCCTGAGAAAGCAAAAGCCAGAAGTATCAGAAGAAATCCAATAAAGGAAAAACCACGTTCATACAGATGATGGAGAAAGGATGTTATTTGTTGTGACTTTTGCATGTTTTGTCCATCTGTGACTTCGGTGCTATCATCAGCACACTGTCTTTAACTGATATTGTTCGTGGGTTATTCCCTCAAACGACAATATAACCTGAGCACCGATGTTTTTTTGGCAACTCATTTTTGTGTATCCATTGCGAAAGACTTCAGGATATTGGATAATATTGCATAGGATTTTGATGATAGAACATGCACTTAAACATAATTTCCTCGTGATGTGAGGTTGTTGATATGCCACCAAAAGATGATTTGCTCAGTTTGTGGTTGAACCATTATTCCGAATCACAGCCTGATGCAGAGAATACAGTTGATAGAATTTTGCCTTCGAAAAAAAATCAGGAGTCGAGAAAGACTGAATTTCAAGCGACAAATACGCGTTCGAAACCCAATCTGGGTGGAAAAATTGCAGAATATCTAGCCAAACAGCCATCGAGATGTATTGCTTCGGCAT
This sequence comes from Myxococcota bacterium, assembly GCA_045599925.1. GTDB lineage: Bacteria > Myxococcota_A > Bradymonadia > UBA4248 > UBA4248 > UBA4248. Next base: position 4,469 of record JAZRWV010000074.1, on the reverse strand, counting down.
GTGAAATATCGACTGAAGATGGTGAACCTTGGACAATCGACAATATTAAAACAAAGAGTATCGTGGCAATGGCTCTTTTGTTTACTTCACATGTGACGCGATATGGTTTAACGGCGTTATCCGAACAGCACCTCATACAGGCTCGCGATTCCCTAATGCAGACGTTTAATGCGAAAGATGCCGTGAATATTGAGGTTGAAGCTTATGAATTGCTTTCATGGTTTGCTGGTGCCATGAATGAATCCTGGAAGACTCAGAATGCGGTTGTGCAGGATGTGCCGCCAGGTGAAACATCAATGTTGACGCTGATACAGATTATTCAAAGTGCGATTCAGGAACATCGCGATTTATTTATGAAATATTATACCGGTTCTCGAGGTGAGTTTTCTGAACGAACGATTACGCCGATTGAGATTGCGGCTGAAAAATATCTGATTGCATTTTGTCACATGCGCAATGAGGAACGCGTATTCAGGCTTTCTCGAATTGTTCAACTTGTTCCTATTGCAGAAGAATCGGAGCAGACGAGATTGCTTAGTTATCCGAGTCTTGAAGATACGAAAGTGCCGCCATTGCCGGAACTTCCGCCGCAGCTGGATAAAAAAAGCAATAGACGTCGGAAAAAGTCGGCTTCTTTGACATCCAAATCACAAAAAACGAAGGCAGATACACATCATGCGCTTTCTGAAAAATCGGTGAAGAAATCAGGAACCGGTCAAAAGAGAAAGTCGACACCTTCACATCAAGCCCAAACGCCTTCACTCTTTGATTTGCCGGTAAAGAAAAAGCCTTCTTCTGCTAAGAAACAGGCGATGCTTCCCGGGTTTGATGATGAATAATTTGGGAGCCTTGCTATCGGCTTGTACACATGTTGAAACATGCGTACAAGTCGATACGCAAGGCAGCGCGGCCTTTTGTGAGTTGTTCCGTTGTATACAACGGCTCAACTCACAATACGGTCGCGCTCTTTTTGTTTGCATTTAGGGAGCAATCCGGTGAACTTGGTGTAATATTCTTCCGACAGCCAAAGTTCCTGGTCTTTGGAAAGGGTAATATCCATTTTGTCCGGAATGAATAACACTTTGAATGTATTTTCGCTGACTTTTAAGTTTTCCGGTGCATCCAGCGTACACTGAACGGATTTGATATTATTTATCCTGACGTATGCTGGATACCAGTTGCCTTCGTGCGTAAAAATGCCCTCGAGAATATTCTCATCGAGTTTATTTTGGCGAATTTCCTCTAAATATAAACCACTATAAATAATGCTGTCTTTGAGTGTTCCTGCCACTGCGACTCTTTGAACACTTGCTGTCAATTCAATTCCCTTGCGTTCTCGCTCCTGCTGAAGCCGTCTTTCTTCTTCAAGCCGTATTTTGGCTGCTTTGGCTTCTTCTTTTTCCAGTCTTCGAATTTGTTTGAGCCGTCTTTTTTCAAAACGTCTCCTTATTCTGTTCATCTTGTGTTGGTGAAGCATTGTGCCAAGCTTAGTTTTTCTAAACTTGCGTCCAAGTTTGGTCTTCGCCGGATAGTCGGGGATTTCAATGGTATTGATTTGGCGATATTTTTGGGATGCAATGCTTGCCTCGAAGAGAAGCGTACGCAACTGCTTGATGTCTTGTGGGCGCTTTTCGGCACTGCTGGCGAGGAGCTTGTCGAGGAAATTGACCATAGGCTTGGTCGTATCCGGTGCTTTTTCTTCGATGACTGGATGAAATTTGAGTGCAAAAAGTTCGCTTGGAATTTCGTAAGGAAATACGCCGGTGAGAAGGTGTAAAGCTGTTGCACCTAATGAATAAAAATCAGAACGCGGTGAAACTTCGCCCTGAAGTTGCTCCGGAGACATATAACCAAACGTACCGGCAATTGTCGAACCACTGGATTGTTTGTGGGCATTATCGACGGCACCAAAATCGATGAGCCAGACTTTGGCTTCTTCATTGGCTGTCGCTCTTTGATACAGAATATTACCGGGTTTGATGTCACGATGGATAATGGCCGGGATGTACTGTGTCTGAAGGGCAAAAAGAATTTTACTCGTGAGCTCAAGAATTAAATAAACTTCTTCTTCGTCAAAGAGCTCCCCCTTTTCGAGGAAACTTTCGAGCGAAGGCGCTGTGATGTATTCCTGAATGATATAGCCTGTCATATCAGGTGTGAAAATGCTGTCGATATAGCGGGGAACGCCTTCGACTTTGATGGATTTTAAGACTTCGGCTTCGCGCTGAAACAGCTCGAAGGATTTAAAGTCTTCAACGAATTTGAGTTCTTTGACGGCGACATTGAGACCGGTTTTTCTTTCTCTGGCGAGCCATGTACGACCATTGGCACCTTCGCCAAGAAGGCGAATGTAGCGATAGTCGAGATTGAGCAGTTCCGGGGTTACGATTTCGGTCGTGTTTTCAGATTCTTTTTCGGATAAAATCAGGTTTTTATCCATTTCGTTTTCGGTATTCATCAGTAAACTCCTTTAGTCTGCCCATAGAGGTTGTCGATATCGAGATGAGTCGTTTGTGTATGACGAATTTCTTCGAACGGGAATGGGTAGGGCATACTGATGACGTTCGAGTTGTCTTCCGGATCGATGTAATAGAGAATGGGAAGTGGCGTACCTGGTTCAAGTCCTTCTGTTTGGTGGTTGTAGATTGTAATTTCGTGAATCAAATCATCGGCACTGGCGTCATCGGGGGGATTAAAGCGGTATCGAAGTTTAAATGGAACGCGGGTTTTCGCGATGATTTGCTTGTTCTTGAGTTCTCTGTATCTGGACTGAATGGGCAAGTCCTGAAAATCGATGATGATGGCGATAGCTTTTCGACCGAATTTGAGGAGTGTTAGAATGGGGACGTCGTCGATCTGGTCATATCCGCAAAGTATTTTTACGGATTGAACTTGTGTTGATTTGTCAAAAAGTGTCAAAGACTGGTCAATTTGTTTTTTCAGAGAGGAAATGTTGCGTCGGTTGGATAAAATGATAATGAAGGAGAATATGAGTACTGTTGCCACTGCGATTGAAACAAGTATAAGCCGAAATTTGGCATCAGAGTTTGAACTATAGAAATTGATGTTTGGTATATAATTATTAATGGTGAGTGCTAATATAAATAGTGAAAAGCCGCCAATGATTGCTATACGACAGATTTGTCTTTGGGATGTTTTCTTGATATTTTGTATTTTCCATGTGTTTTCGTAAGCCAGGATAACGGTTGAAAAGGCATCGGGGACTTTGCGAGGTGTTTGTTCCGGCAGGTTCATCCAGAGGTCGAGATTTCCGGCCTGGTTGAAGGCATTGACCTTCATGAGTTGCTGATTGATGAGTGTGTTGTTGATATCATTTTCAGATGTGTCGATGTTATAATCGTCGTTGGAAAAACGCGTAAAAATGGATTTTAATTTTTTATAATCCGCAAGACGGGTTTCGGGCTTGGGATCGAGCATCTGATGGAGAACGTTGACGATAGGGCGCGGAACGTTTTCGAGATAGGGATCGATGATGAGCCGGAAATCGGCGACTCTCATATCGGCTGGTTCGACACCGGTCAGCATGTAAACAATGGTTGCGCCGAGGGAGTAGATGTCGCTTGCGGGGCAAGGGCGTCCGACGAGCTGTTCTGGTGGCATATATCCGTAAGTTCCAGCAACGGTTGAACCGCCTTTCTGAACGGTCGGGTTTGCGACGGCACCAAAGTCGATGAGGCATGGTTCAAAATCATCGGTGTTTTGAAGCGGCCTCATAATGATATTATTTGGTTTAATATCGCGATGAATGATGGGTGGTTCATGGGCATGCAGTCTTTCCAGAAGCTCGACAAGGCCAAGAGCCATTTTGAAAATTCGGCTAATGGTAAAGCGATAACCCGTTTTGAGCATCTTTTGAAGAGAACGCCCCTGAAGGAGTTCCTGAACGATAAAAGCTGAAGGCTTTTTTTCATTTAAAAATTCCTGCGCCTCATAAAATTCGGCGACACTGGGGTCATGAATGGAGGCGAGTACACCTGCTTCGCGGTGAAACAAATCGTACTCTTTCCAGGTGCTGACGGAATCGATACGAATTTTTTTGATAGCAACCGTTAAACCATCCGATTTTCGAATGGCTTTAAAGACATTACCCTGAGAACCTTCGCCGAGTTTGCTCACAAACGTGTATTTTTCGAGCATACCGGAAGGAATATCTGCAATAATTTGATCTGCACTGGAATTTTCCTGGCTTTGATAGGATTCGTAACCAGATGCATTCGAGGCAGATTTCTGCGTTAATTCTTGTTCAGACATTGAGTTTTCCTGGAGAAAATTGAATTTGATCGATCAAATATGAGTCTGACTGATGCTTTTCAAATGTTAGTTACGTTCAAAAAGCAAAGTATCTACAATATGTCTAATAAAATGGTGTATAGGAGAATTGCAAGTGTAAATGCGTTTTGAGGTTACTGTTTAGCCGGGGAGCTGTCTCGTGTCCTCAGTTCGCAATA
>JAZRWV010000073.1:0-21017 GCA_045599925.1 Myxococcota bacterium | reverse complement strand
ACTCGTATCCGCATCCACACAGGCATACGTCGATGCACCAGTCTTACAATAAGTCTGACCTTGTGGACACCGGCAAACCCCATCTTCACAAGTTTGACCAGTTCCACAAACCTCACCCTTGTAATTTTCACTGGACAAATCAGAACTGCTGCAACTTCCAGCTGTCTTTGCACCACAATAGGCATTGTCCGTGAGTGGATCAACACATTTGCCGCCACAAAGAGCCTGTGAACTCAGGCAACTCGTGTCACAATTTCCACCGGAACAGACCATACCGGAATCACATACATCCCCGGAATTATCGATCGAACATCCACAATGCTGATTGTTTGTATCTGAATCCACACAGGCATACGTCGATGCACCCGTTTTGCAATATGTCTGACCACTCGGACATCGGCATTCACCACTCTCACAGGTCTGCCCAATGCCACAAACCGTTCCCTTGTAATCCGGACTGGAATCCACCGAACTGCTGCAGTCTCCTGTCGTCGAGGCACCACAATAGGCATTATCCCGGAGTGGATCGATACATTTGTTGCCACAAAGAGCCTGCGAGCTCAGACAGCTCGTACTGCATGAGCCGGCAGCACAGACCATCCCCGATTCACATCTTTCCCCAACGTTATCAGCAGAACATCCACAGTACTGATTACTACTGCTTGCATCCACACAGGCATACGTCGATGCCCCCGTTTTGCAGAAAGTCTGCCCTTCCGGACAAACACAAATACCATTCGAACAGGTCTGTCCTGCACCGCACGACTGACCTTTGTAATCAGCACTGGACTCATCATAACTGCTGCAGTCTCCGCTTATCTTAGCACCGCAATAGCTGTTATTCACCTGCGGATCAATACACTTGCCACCACAAAGAGCCTGCGAACTCAGACACTTCGTGTCGCACTTACCAGCTGCACATACCATCCCTGTCGGACACGAATTGGTGCACGTTCCGCAATGAGCATTGTCACCATCTGTATAGATTTCACACCCATTGCCGATAACACCGTCACAATCCGTATATCCCGATTTGCACGTCAATACCGGACCGTCGCAGCTCGCAACATGGTTCGCATCCAAATCCAGACATGTTCCACCACAGTCTGTCATTCCCGTTGCACACGTCGTCTGACATTCCCCACCACTGCATATCTTGCCGGGATCGCATTTATTACCTTCACTGATACACTCAGAAACGGTTCCCTTTGCTCCGCAAAATTGCGAATCAACCATTGGGTCAATACATTTGCCGCCACAATATACCTGGCCATCAAGACAAGATACCTGGCATTCACCGACTGAACATACCGTGCCGGAAACACATCTTTTGCCTTCCCATTCACAACTCGTCGGCGTTCCTCTCGCACCACAAAATACAGGATCGGACAATGGATCGACACATTTGCCACCGCAATACACCTGCCCCGCCAAACACGAAGCTGCACACACACCTCCGGTACAAACCGTTCCCGATTCACATACCGCGCCATTATCGATACAGCTCAATGTCGTGCCTTTTGCGCCACAAAACTTGGGATCCGAAGAAGAATCCACGCATTTTCCACCACAATAAACCTGACCCGCCAGACACGAGACATCACAGCTTCCGCCAGAACAATACATGCCCGACTCACAGCTCTCACCATTGCTCTCACAGGTCGTCGTCGACCCCGTCGAACCACAAAATTCCGGATCTGACATCGGATCGACGCATTTATCGCCACAATACACCTGGCCCGCCAGACATGAGGCCGCACATACCCCCTGAGAACACATTGTGCCTGATTCACAAGCCTTTCCCTTGTAATTGTCACTCGCAATATCTTCTTCTGAACATTCACCGCGAGCACCACAAAATTCAGGATCTGTGTCAGGTGATATACATTTTCCATTGCAAAGAACCTGTCCTTTTATACACCCTTCTTTGCACACCCCGTCCTGACAGCTGAAGCCATTTTCACATTTCTTTCCAATATAGTTTTCACTGTCCGGATCCTCATCCGTACACAACCCGCGAGCGCCACAGTGCACAGGATCCAAATTCGGACTCACACACTGATTGTCGCAAAATACCTGGCTGACACAATCCGCTTCACATTTGCCATCGATAATTGTGTAGCCGGGCTCACAAGCCAAAGCAACACATTTCGCGTCCTCACATTTGCCACTAATCCAGCCAGACATATTGTCTTTACAACTAAACCCCACCGAACCACACGCTTCAACAGTGTTCGGCTCGCATACGCCTGTCGCTCCCATATGATTGTCACCTTCGCACAGCGAGGTACAACCACCATCCACCAGCGAATATCCGCTCAAACATGAATCAACAACACAAAGTTTGTTCTCACATCTGCCGCTTTCCCAGCCTCTAATAATGCGCGCACAGTCAGACTCCGTCTGACACTGGGCTGTCCGTTCTTTACAGAAAAATTCATTGTTTCCAAAACCACACGACGGATAATCTTTCGGACATACATTAAACTCAAATACTTCTTTATATTTATCATTCGCAAGACATTCATCGCGCTCATTACAAACACCCTGAATATATGAAATCCCCGGGAACTTGTGATTCGTCTGAAAATACTCTTCAACAATGCTGTCTTCAAACAAAACATTGCCTTTTTCATCAATATATTCACCATATGCATTTCTATCCGGCCTTACAGCTTCCGCAACCATTTCACCGGAATAGTTACATAAAGTTTTACTCAGACTGTCACCATAAATGGACACACATACAAGATTTCCATCCCCGTCCACATATACCCTCGGTGGACAGGAATCACCTCTGTCAACAACATCATCCAGCGAACAGCCTATCATTGCTGTTACCGCAACAAGTGCTGCATAAATCATTCGTTTTTGCATAATGACCTCCATAAGCAAATGACAAAAACAGAACACCTCATCTTATTTTACAAAAATAGGATTGATTGCACAATCAATAAATTCTTCTTTATTTACAACATTCTTCAGCATTTGCCGTCATTTTGGCTTCATTTTTTTTAACAATCGTTATCTACTCAGCCAAGGTAAATCTATATTCAGCATAAATTCAGGCACAGCCTAGGCTTTTACCGGAATGGGAAAGGGGCCCCCTACACGCGCTTAACGAAAATATGGCTTTAGCTGCAATATTGGCCTCACAGCTTAAACATTGCGGATTCTTAAGGGCTCAGCCCTTAAGCGGAGTCCGGGGCAGAGCCCCAGATGAACTGTAACTAACAATCGTGCAAATCATCTCATAAATTTATATATATTTTATGTCTGCATGGCTATTGGCCGTTCGGCCAATACGCCATGCAGCGCGTCCTATCGCAACGCGATACGGCCGCGCCTAAAAAAAAGCCGCACCGTATCGCAGATAGGTGCGGCCGCTCCGCGTATCGACCAAAGGTCGATAGCGAGCGTTATATATATAATATCAATTATTTGCGATCGACAAAAATCGTTTTCGACGGAATGAATCCAAGCCCTTCTACATAAGGCTCACCCGGAATAAATAACTTCATCCGGCTGTATTCCTTGATGTTTTCATCCCCGCCATCGTCATAATCCAGATTGCATCGCATGCCATCGGTTAGTCGACCCTCTTTTTTGAGAAGCTCTTCATTTTCAGACGTTTTCTGAATGAGAAACAATGTGCTGGAAACGCGATAAAGACGCTCTGAGCTGAGAGAACCTATATATTCTATATCTCCTATTTTAATATCAATATTGCCTTTTTTATCGATGATCAGCCGGGTCGGTTCTGCAATCCCTTCTTCACTCTGCTCTTTTGAAATGATAAGCGAGGCTTCTGTCGATTCAAAACGACCAACAAATTCCTCTTCTACCCACCAAAGCTTGCTGCCGTAATCGATTTCCGCACCATCGAGAACCGTATTGCCTGTACCGGGAACGAGTTTAACCTTTTTGCCATGAACTCTTTTAGTAATTTCAGCCGCAGGCTCGCCAATATTCTGACGCATCTTTCGATGAAATCCTGAAACGAAAGACGTCATATATGTATAAATAGAATGGAAAGCTTTATATCGATGCTCGGGAAGCTGCTGACGGCTGGAAACGATAAATTGAACATCTTCAAAATTGATAATGAGCCAGGTCGTCGATTCATCATCGGACCAATTCAGACGTTCCGGCGCATCCACCCAGTTGAGCGGACCGGGAATTCGTCCATAGGTGTCGAGCTTGTGCAGATATTCCACAATGCGTTTCGCATCAGGTGCACTGGATTTGGATGATTCGAAAACGTTTATCTCCGCTTCTGCAGATTTGCGTTCAGTGACTTTGATATGACTCGGACCTCGAAAATCAGCAACAACCGATACAAAATCGCCATTTTTATGAAGATAGCGATATTCGCAACGCGTGAGTTTCTTTCCTTCGGCATCTTTCATATCTGTGCTGAGCCGACCCGAAATTTCCGGTTCAGAGCTTATATCGTTGGATGCATTGTATGCATTTCTATCCGCAGAGGCCGTTTTTTCGGAAACAGGCTGAGTGTTCAACGGTGTTTCTGTGTTTTGTCCGGTTTCCTTTAAATTGCATCCCATGGCCAGTGGCGCACAGAGAATAAGAATCATCCAAGGCTTCATAATCAAGATCCTTTATGCAGTACAACAAAATGCATTGCATGAATGAGTATGCAGACTGATGTCAGATGTGTTGTTTTCGTTTGCGCAGCCTCAATACACCCAATATTCCCGCCAAAACCAGAAACAATGATTTGGAGTCAGCCGGTCGGTTTGTTCCATTGGCGGAACATGATTCAGCCCCGGAAACAATTTGTAAACTGGATGAATCAGGACCATCAGGATCATCGGAATCTGAGGAACCGTCTTTTGATATGCATTTTGCAGGGAGCTTGCTCTCATCACATCCATAGCCGCATTTGGTCCAGTGCCAGGTTTCATTTTGACAAGTGACAAGACTTTTGCCGTCACAATATGAATCCCCTTCATCACATTCACCAGGGGTGATGGGGTCGGTTCCTGGATCGGGATCTGTTCCTGGATCGGGGGCAGTATCAGTCACACAGGCATTGTTTTCGCAGTGTTTTCCATCACCGCAGGCTGTTGTTTCCCATTGACCGGAAACGCATTTTTTGAGCGTAGATCTGTCTGCGCATGTGATTTCATTGTCACTGCATTCTGCAGGATGTTCACAGCTGGATATTTCGGCACCACTGCCGGAAACTATGTATTTATCAGGGGCGCAGGCTGAACCGTTCAGAAGCTTGTCGATACTGCATCCGATAAGTTTGGCCCTGTCGGAGGCAGGATAAACAGTTTCAATGGGAACGCCGTAAAGGATAACATTGCCGGAAGCAAGTCCGGCGATTTTTCCATTTGAATAATTAAGGACTGGAGATGAACCATTTGCCGTAAAGAAATCCGCTTCGACAACCTGATAGGTACCGTGATTGCCGTCGTCAAACTTCATGTTTCCAAGGGCAGAGAAATCGCCGGTTCCCGCGACATCAAAGACACCGGCATCATCCTGTTCTTCTGTGAATGAAGCTTTGAGAACGTTATTGAAAAAGTCTTTTCCCTGACCGACATGCGCGAGTGCCCATCCGATTTCAGAACCGGAAATAATGAGTTTTCCACCGCCATTGATGTATTCGGTAAGTCGATTCATGAGACTGGCGGACATAATAGTGGAATCACCGGCATTTCTTCCGGCCTGATAATCGATCAGCTGATATTTGCTGAAATCGACTTTATTAGCTTCTGCGGCATCGAGCAAAACGCCATCGAAATAGAAGTCCTTTCCGGCGGCGCCGAGTGCAATGCCGTGTTCAGCGGCGTATTCCTTGTCGTTGTCTTCGAGATTAATGCGGGCATCCCAACGCGTATAACCGTTGACATAAAGGCCGCGTTTGGCATGATCAATTCCTTTTACACGGGCAGAAACTGCCGGAGATGTAAAACCTTCGCCATTTTTATTCAGAGCAGATACTTTGAAAGCATAGACCTGACCGGGTTTTAAATCAGTCAAAGTGATGGATGTATCTTTGACATCTATACCGTCGTCCCATGCGCGTTCATATCCGGGCCGAAGGTTGTCGATTTTGTAAAGTTTGTAGCCACTGGCACCAGCAACGGCATCCCATTCAACTTTGAGTGCGCAAGGGGATTCGCCATTGATTGCTCTCAAAGCTGTAGGTCGTTCAGGCGGGAGCCCTGCTCCTTTTACATAGTTGTTGATGTTTCCGCCTGCTGCTGTGATCGAAAAATACTGAGCAATGGCGTCAGCAACACCGCGAGCAACGGCTTCGCGGAATTGCGGGAACTGCAACGATTCGACGTCCGGATGAGCCGGTACTAACCCCGTTGCAGGACAAGCCCTTGGGTTGGACAGGTTGTTGTGATATGCCATTTCGACGAGAACACTCGGCATGACTCCTGATAGTTCACCAAGACTTTCCTGGTAAATGCCAAGTGGACAGAAATTGGGATCAAAGTTGTCGTGAATGCTGTCGATACCTGCCTGATTGACGAGTTTTGAATAGAGATCAGTGCCTGGTTGAAGCGTAGTGTTGGTATAGATCCAGAATCCACTGATATTATCACCACCGGCGTCACATGATGTGACGTAAGCATTGGAGTGCATGGAAATATAGATGTCGGCATTGGCCCGATTGGCTAATTCACGTCTTGCACTGACGCCGAATCCTGCAATTTCCGGAGACGTCGTTCCGAAAATCCGGTGATGAATGTAATACCATGCATCCATTTGCCACCAGGGTTTGTTGTTTCCTGATACATTTTCCGCTGAAGTGCTGAATTTGATAGCATCTGCAATGAGTTCGCCACTTCCAGATGTGCGTTCAACCGTAACGGTGCATGGAACATCGGCAGCACACCAGTATTTTCCCAGATCACGATAACGGCCATATTGCTGCTGATTGGCATAAATGACATGCTCTCCCCCGCCGTCTGTTATCGTGTATTTAACTTCTGTAGGGCGGTCGCCAAGTTCTGGATACCATGCCTGAATCTGTCGCCATCCACTCGTTTTAAAGGTTTTGGTCCATGTCGCTTTGGCTCCGGCTTCACCGCTGTGACGGAAATCAGCTCCATAGGTAAAGCGATATGCAGCCTGGCCTCCATCGTTTTGATGAACGCTTCCGAAATTGCCAACTTCCGAATAACCTTCATCTCCATTGTCGATGATGACATCTCCTTCTGAATTCATATCCGATTCGCGAACGAGTATGACTTCAGCTCCCATATTTTTTAAAAGTGGAATCAGATACTGATTGACGAATTTGGCATTGGATATGTCTTCGATAATGCCTCGGGTTACCCCGTAATTGCATTGACCTCTCTGCCAACCAAAACCTTCGCCGCCATTGGTCCAGCAACGTTTTCCCTGAGCATAACCGTGACCTCCGGATACCAGAATGCGCTTTCCGGTTAATGAACCGCCATAAGGCAATTTCTTGCTGCGAAGTTTGGATTGCTGTTTTTCCCGACGCAGCTTTTCAAGCTGTTTTGCTGCGAATGCCTGCGATTCCCGAATAAAAACGGCTTTTTCTTCAGCGGTCATTCCCGGCAGTAGTGGAACAAATTGATTGCTTCCTGGCATTCGAACTTCAAATTGAACGTTTTCCGGAATGCCGTAAAGAGCCAGTGCTCCCTTCAGAATTTCATTTTGGTAATTTGCCAGCGGTTCAAGTTGTTGTGCATCTGCAAAAGACCCTTCAAATCGTGCAATATATTGAGAGCCATCCCATTCAATCGAATGAAATGCCATATCATATGGCAGAGGATTGTTGCGCTGTTCATCTTCGGATTTGACGTGATGGATGCTCAGACCATGCAGAGCCAGCCGTTTCTGCGCTTGAGCCTGCTGCTCAAGCGCAATGCGTTGATAAGCTTGTTCAAGTTCAAGACGCTGTTTTTCAATACGGCTTTCTGTGTTTGACTGCGCCACAACACTCGTAGAGGTCAGGCCGCTGTAAACAAACAATAAAGCAGTTAAAATATATTTTAAGCGGGTTTTCGTCTGCATAATCAAGCTCTCCTTGATAAATTGATGTCTGCCGAATGCAGACATCAATATTCATTATTAAGGATTGAGCATTCTGTTTGCAATATATCATTTATGAATTGAACGAATCCCACTCCAATGAATGAAAGTCCCAAGATTAAGAGCTTAGTCTCAAGCTGTTTCCGGTTCGCCTTCTTCTTTGGCTGATTCCGACTTGGTCATCAGGTTTTCTTCGATAAGTCCGGAAATGGCATTGGATTCACCCACGACCCAGATGAGGTTTTGTGGTTCCATAATCGTATCGGCTTTGGGGCTCATTTCGACACGACCATTTGCTTCAATGCCGATGACCAGACATTTGTTGCGTTGACCTATGCCCGATTCGCGCAGGGTCTTATAGGCCAGTCCTGATGTTTTTCGAATCGGAATGGCAATGCAGCACAGATTGGCTTCGTCTGTTCTCTGCTCTGCAGAATTGCGCGTAAAGGAACGCATCGATTCAATGTGGAGCTTTTTCATCGAAAGATTATAGGGTTCTCTCGTCAGAGCCTTGAGATCATCGATTTTTCCCACAATGCAGATCGTGTCATCGAGAAGGATTTTGGCATCACCAGCCGGAATGTTGTCTGAATAGGAATCGCCATGTTCGATTCGAATAATGAAAAGTCCATGTTTGGCCCGAAGATTCAGAGATTTTAAGGTTTCATCGAGGAATGGCGAATCTTCATCAATGCGGATTCGAGCCACGGAAAGATCATCCGAAAGCCAGTCACCTTCGCGGATATATGCCAGAGATGGAAGCTTGTCGCCTGAACGATCCTCACTGGATTCATCTTTTTGTTCCGCCAGTTCAACCTCATTGTAGTTGAACAAAAACTGCTTTTCGAGCCGGATATAATTGGAAAATATGCCTTTAAAGAAAATAACTATTGCAAAAGTAATGGCTCCAATCGCGATATTGATAGGCAGTTCAAATGGAGAATAGAAGAAGACGGCAAAGGCTATCAGACTTGCGATGATGATGAGTCGGATGATTTGCAGAATCTGAATGAGATTTCGATTACCATCTTTAAGCAGAACGACAAAAAATGCGTGCTGCATGTTTGAACTTCGAATCACGAATGCACTTAAAAAAGGCATCATGCAAAGAAGCATGACACCGAGACTGCAGCCTTTGCTGATGAACTGAAGGTTTTCATCTTCGAACTGCAGGATAAATCCGTTGAGCTTGGGTTCGATAAAACCACCGATGAGAGCAATAATACCGATATTGACGACGGTGAGAATGAATGTTTCGAAAATGAACTGTCTGATGAGAATGGTTCTTCGATTGGGGGATTTCTGTTCAACAGGAGATTTTTCACTTCTGCCATGTCTGGTTAGCTTTTCGGGCAGGTGTTTTTCGAGGAAGCCTGTGACTTTGTCTGCCTGTTTGAGCATATTGGGCATCGAAATTGTCGTTATGACGCAGACGATGATGATAATCGGGTAGAGATGCTCTTCAAGAACGCCCTGAGCAATGCCAAGATTGGCGATAATAAAAGAGAATTCACCGATATTTCCGAAACTTAAGCCGGCGTGCACGGATTCCGACAGTGTTCTGCCTGAAGCAAATACACCGAATGTGGCCATAATAGGCTGAATAATAATGACAACGAGCAACGCGAGCAGAATGATGATGATATTGTGATAGTCCAGAAAAACAGAAGGATCAGCGAGCATGCCGACGGAAACGAAGAAAATAGCACCGAATAGATTTTTCAGGGGGGCCATCAGCGTTTCAATGCGATGTGCTTCTGTCGTCGTACCCAAAATAGACCCAATCACAAATGCACCGAGTGCCGTTGAAAGTCCGGCTTTATCGGCAAGAAGCACCATACTCAGACAAAGCGCGAGTGAAATGACAAGCAGTAATTCATCGGTGAGATGATTCTTGAGCTTTCTGAGGATAGTTGGAACGATAAAAATGCCACCGACAAACCACAAAGACATGAAGAACACGACGCGCATCAGCGAAGTCGATACTTCGAGAGCAAGGGATTCACTCTGGCTCAGGGCAAGCATTGGCAGGATGACCAGCAATAAAATAGCGACGATATCTTCGACAACTTCGACACCATAAACGATGTGTGTAAAGGGTTTTCCCTTGAGTTTGAGCTCTTCAAATGCCTTGACGGCAACCATCGTCGATGAAATGGCCAACATGCCGCCCATAAAAATGCTTTGAGTTGTATTCCATTCAAAAATTGCCCCGAGCCCAAATGCGGCGATCATGACCCCTAGCAATATCGAAAGAGCAGTGATTGCCCCCGTTTTTCCAACTTTAATGAGGCTTTTGAAGTTGAATTCAAGTCCAAGCGCAAACAGAAGAAAGATAACGCCAATTTCAGACCACGTGTGGATGCTGGCTTTATCTGTAACACTGGGAAGAATGGATATGTATGGGCCTGTCATTAGGCCGGCAACGAGGTAGCCGACAATGACCGGGAGTTTTGTGATTTTGCAAACGATACAGGTACAACCAGCTGCAATTAGAATAAGAGCAAGGTCGGTTATGAGGGGAAATTCTGACATCGTTGAATGGGGGAAGGTGAGGACTCAATGGGAATTGTTTGTGAGGTGAGGGCGTTCTCATTCTGAGATTTTTGGCCAGAATGAGTTAATCCTTAGTTTCATTACACTATTCGCTGAGAGATTGTTAATATTATATTTGTTCTGGACGTATCCTGCACATCTATTCTATTTGAAAGTCAGCCAAGTTCTTAAAGTTAAGTTGTTCATCTTGAGTTCGGTTTCGAAAGTACCGCATCTTTGGATGTACCTTGTCTTTTGTTTCGATTCTTAGGCAAAAGCCCGATGGCAATAGCTGCGACAATGATGATGGCACAACCGATAAGGCTTTGGGGGCTTGGAAGTTCGTCCCAAATCAAAAAGCTGATGACGAGGCTGGATAGCGTGGATGTGTAAATAAATGGCGCAACAATCGTTGCTGGGCCGTAGCGATAAGCTCTCGTCATCAGTTGCTGGCCAATAAGACACGTCACACCTGCCCCGAGAAGACCGAAAAAGTTCGGAAGTGTGGGAAGTTCCCAGGGAAAGAACGGGATTGTCAAAATCGGAATGACAGAACTCATGCCCAAAAACCAGAGTACAATCGTGTCAGACTGTTCGGTTGCCTGGAGTTTTTTTACAATTGTATAGGCAAATGCAGAAAGGATTGCGGATAATACCGCGATGAGCGCAACACCATTAAATGACGAAAAATCGGGTGAAACGATAAGTGTCATGCCCAAAAAGGCGATGAGAACCGTCAGATAAATCCACCATCCGAATCGCTCGCGAAGAAAAATGGCTGCGCAAAGACAAACAAATATTGGAGATGTCTGGTTGAGGCCATTGGCGAGCCCCAGTTCTATGTGGTAGATGGCCCAAACATAGAGAATGGAGGCAAGAGAACCAAAAAGTCCACGAAAAAACAGCAGTTTTTTGTTGTGACCGGTGTGAATCGGCTTGATGCCGGTGCCCATAAGGGTAAGCAAAATAGCAAAACCGACGAATCCTCGAAAAAATGCTGTTTCGAATTCCGGAAGACCAGCTCCGAATGCCTTTATCATTGCGGAACTGATACCAATCACAATGCCTGCACAAATCATCGTAATGAGTGCGCGAGGAATGTTGGTCATCGGTTTGTCTTCCTGGGTGGGATGAAATGAAAGATGGAACATTTTCAGTTTTCAGTTTTAATAGTGGCGTTGTGTGCAACGACGAGTTGTCTTCACACGCGAATGCTATTGGATTTTGATAAAGAGAACCCCGACGGGATTCGACCTTCATAGCCCCCGATTGAACGCGAAGCGGACTATCGGGGGATCATGCGATTTTTCCACCTTTATTTTTCCCGCGCCGCAGGCGCGGGCATATGCGAAATAGAAAAATGAGAAATTCCGAAAAAATCAGGTGAAACATGCAGTTTGTCGTTCAGTTCATGGGACAGGCCAAAAGCCTGCATTTCAGTCGGCCAGAGCCATTGTTTACCTTCGAATTGGACGAGACCATTTTCAAATGCGGACGAAACATCGGAAAGCTGAGCATTTTCCGAGAGTAAATCGCGTTTCATGGCCCTGAAAAGCGCCTCCATTTCCGGGTCGATAAATGTAAAATATTCGCTGAAAATACATGCCGTATGGAAGTATTCAGGAATTTCGGTGATGATTTCAGCTCCGAGCTGGCATGCCCAATTTTTGAGGAGTCCGAAGATGCGACGCAGCATGCCGCTGGAGGCAAAATTCTGCCCGGGAAGGGGCGGTTTTGAAAAAGCAGTATGGGGCAGCTGAAGCCGAAGGTGTTCGACACAGAATGCAGGAAATATCGCCTGAAGGCGTTCTATTTCGATGTATTCAAGCCAGATGACGAGCTGCATGAGGAGTTCGGATTGTTCGCCGGTCTGAGTCCAGACGTTAAGTTCATAACGATGGGCATCCGGCGTGGGCGGAAGTTCAACCCAGATGCGCGAAAATCCTCGTGATTTCCAATGTTCGAAACAGCCTGAGTCGAGAAAAGCGTCGGCGATATCCTGAACAGACCAGCGGCTGCAAAAGAGGTCTTTGGGCGGTATGGCTAGGTCGATAAAAAACTCGCCAAAACAGGAAACAGGCCTATTCTGAGCCGGAATGAGAGAAACGCCGCTAAGCATATGGCTGAGGGCATGATAACGTCTTTGCGGCGTATCGAACTGAAGGATGGGGGTGGTCATGGAAAGAAGCCAAAAAAAGAGCGCGATGCGTATCGGAGCAGCCCGATAGCATCGCGTTTTGGGCGTAGCCGGCAGACTGCCGGCTAGCCCAAAAAAGCCGACCGGCGAAGCGGTCGGCGAACAAAACTCATCCGTTACAGAATGTTTTCTTCCGGATCATAGCGGAAAGACAGACAGTACAAATCGAGATTAAAAGCCCAGATATGGCGCAGAGAACGAACGATATCCTCGTAATTTTCCTTGAGCTGGCTAGACCAATTTTCAGGAGGAGTCTTCGGCGATTTGAGCAGTGCCTCGAATCCAGCTTCGTCGAGAATCGTAATTTCGCGGCCCACATTCTTGAGATTCTGAGCTTTGTCGTGCTTCGTGCCGCCGGTTCCTTTGGAACCGAGAATCAGATAATCGATGTTATGGGAAATCGAATTCTGAGTTTCAATGCCGACGTCGATGAGGGCATGTTCTGCATCAGGACGCGCCATATTCGAGAGGCGGCCTGCAATGACTGCAGTTTTAGTTTCCTTGAAACTGTCGCCGCCCATGGCTTCCGTGAGCAGAGCCTCGACCTGATTGATGTCGAGAAACCCCCAGTCGATGCTTTCCACCGGAGAGGTGTATTTGGCGATTTCGCTATGGATGAAATCATGGCAGAACGAATCATGGCCGAGATGTTCGAAAACCGGCTTGAGCAAATCGTCCTGACGTCCTTCTGTGATGATTCGAAAACGGCGTTGCCCCGCATCGCGCATAATGATGAGCAGTGCGACAGCTTCTTCGACAGTCGTGAATTCACTGGGCGGATCCATGATGAGTTTTTCAATGGCGGTCGACCAGCCTTCCATGAGTTCCATCGGAAGTCCAAGTGCTCTCTGGGAATAATCGCCAAGCCGCTGATAGCGTTCGACGAGGGTCATGTCGCGTGAACCGATGACATTTAAGGTGTCTTCAATAAATCCAGAATAAATATCGTATGCGTATAGTGTCATGATTTCCTACCGTTTTCGCTAAGAGATGCCAGGGACTGTTTTGAGATAAATTCAAGTCATTTTTGCCGGGACTCTGCCCCGGATTCTGCTTAAGGACTAAGCCCTTAAGAATCCATAAAAGTTTAAACCGCGATACCAATATTATGAATAAAGCCTTATTTTGGTTAAGCGAGAAATGGGGACCCTCCCCCATTTCGCCTGGAACCTAATCACTGCTTATATTAAATAATTTACAGTTTCTGCTTAAATCATAACAAACAGCCGTTTCGCGGGAAACGGCTGCGGTTGGTTTAAGCCTTTAAGCGGTCGATTTGAGCTTTGAGTTCGTTACGGAAAGCTTCTGGCATATCGAGTTTTTCAAAAATATCATTCATACGTTGCCATTTGGCGCGATAGGCGTCAATGCGAACCGTGAACTGAGCATCGTAATCTTCGCGGCTATAATCCTTGTTGAGTGCAGATTTGAAGAGAGGCACGAGGTCTTCATATTTGGGGATAAAACCGACTGGCGTTTCGATGGCATCGACTTCGCCGTGAACGCGTTTTTCAGCCCAGAGAATCCACACTTTTTTGTCGAGTTTGTGATTGAGGAATTTGCCGTTCTGATCTTTGAGGAAATAGTTCGTGACATAGACTTTTGGGGTCTTATGGAGACGTTTTTCCATTTCGAGGTGGTCGGCGACGTATTTGGCGAGAGGAAGCGGCATGAAGTCGAGGTTGGCGTATGGATTGTGTTTTCTGACGCCTTCCTGACCGATGGTGGCTGCAGTTGTTTCGCTTTCGATACAGGCGCCGAGCAGAACGCCATGAGCCCATGAACGAGCTTCGAGCACGGGAACGCTTGTATCGGAATCGCGACCGCCATAAATCATCGCATCGAGTTTGACGCCATTCGGATCGTGGAGGGCCGGATCGCGATTGACGAGTGCGTTCAGGCTGATCGTATATCGCGCATTTTTATGGGAAACGGGGACATCTTTCATATCCGGAGTCCATTTGCCGGAAAAATGCTTGCCACCGGCTGCTGGCGGTTCGACATTCGAACCCGTCCAATAGGGGACGCCATCGTCCGAAACGAGGACATTCGAGAAAATGCATTCGCCCTCGTGTGTGAGGACGCTGAAAATCTCGGGATCATCGATGGCATTGACGTTTTCAATAATGCCAAAGATACCGCTTTCGACGTTGACGGCTTTGAGAACGCCATCGAAAACGCGGGCATAAATGATGTCGTCACCGACGATGCTCTGGCCGGGAATCATGGCTGTCGAGGTTTTTCCGCATGCCGAAGGATAGGCACCCGAGAAATAAGTGACCCGATTGTTGGGGCCGTGAACCCCCATCAGGAACATGTGTTCTGCAAGCCAGCCTTCGCGATGTGCATGCGCAATGGCAAGACGGAACGCGAGCTTTTTAAGGCCAACGGAGTTTCCTGCATACTGATTGTTGATCGAAAAGACGCGATCGCCTTCGATATCGACATAAATGCGGCGTTTGTCGACGTTTTTCGTCACGCCGTTGTCGAGTTCGCCGGCACTGTGGACAAAAACAAAGAATTTGTCTTTGTCTTCAGCGTTTTTAAAAGCTTCGTATCCACGTCGATAAAGCAGATTTTCGGAGTGTGCGACATATGCGGAGTCCGTGATCTGAAGCGCGAGCAGCGAGAAAGGCGAATTGGTCGGTCCGAGACAGCAAAAACGCACGAACATTTCTTTTCCGCGCATAATGCCTTTGAGAAGGTCTTCGATCTCGGCAAGGCCGGTGTCTCTGTCGAGTGTATTGGTTTCGAATCCAAAATTGACGGGTTTTGAAACGAGCAGTTTGGTATGCGCTTTGTCGCGGGCCTGATCCTGAACGCCATCGAAGTGATAGGTATGACCTTTCATCGTGAGAAGATGCTCTTCACCGCCATCGAGAGCGCGTCTTCTCAAAAGTTCTGCATCTTCTTCGCTGTCATCGATAACAGTGACCCTGGCCGGTTCACACAGGGCTGTATATTTGGCAACGATTTCATTGAGTCTCGGATTAATTAATTTCTGAAGTTTCTCGTCCATTTGAATCTCCTTATTCAACACTCGCAAGGATATAGCTCGGATTAAAGAGCACCTTTTCCCTTGGAATTATATTTATACGTAGATGGCTGAAAATCCTTGATATGAATAATACAGTCTTTCTCTTCGCCGTGTACCATGTTGCATTCCCGGGCAAGCTCGCCTTTTGGAGTATAGACTTTCCAGGAACCTTCTTCAAAATCGCCCTCAAACCGGCCTTCAGCCATGAGTTCACCGGTTTGATAAAAGAGTTTCATCGGGCCGCTTTGATGGTTGTCTTCGTAGGTTTTGCGGCTTCGAACGGCACCATTGACGTAGAACTGAATCCATTCGCCCGTGCGTTTGTCATCGCCCATCTGGCCTTTGGTTTCAACACTTCCGTCGGGATGATAATGAAACCATGGACCGTTCATTTTGTCATTTTGATATTCCGCACGCGTTCGAATGCGGCCATTCACATCGAATTCCAGCCATGTGCCCGTACGTCCTTCGGTTCCGACGCAGTAATATTCCGGATAGGATGTATTGGTGACTTCAATTTTTCGCGTGTTTTGCGGACATACGAGAGATTTGGCTTCTGCAAAGGGCTCTCTTGTCGTTTCAGGCTGTTTCTGACATCCAGAAAACATTGGAATTGCTGTTAAAATACAGCAAATAATGAGGGCTTTATGTAAAAAATCAGTCAAATACATGCAAAAACCAAAATCCAGAGATCACCCATAAAACGGTTGTTTTTTAAACCAAAGATATTTGTGTCTGCAAGCTCGATATTAAGTGGCGAGCTTTGCGGTATCCGCATACGCTCGCCGTTTTGGCCTATGCCTGCGGGCATACGGCCAAAAAAGCTGCACTTTTATTGCATTTCAAAGATTATTCGTTGTCGTCTTCGCCTTCCATTGCGCGGGAGAATGCGCATTTCGGACATAACAGACGCGCGGATTTTCCTCTGCGAATGATTTCAAGACGCGATTCCTGACAGTTTGGACAGGTTTCGTTTGTCGGTTCATTCCAGCTGACAAAATCGCAATCCGGATAACGGCTGCAGCCGTAAAAAACCTTCCCGCGTTTTGAACATTTCTGAACGATTTTGCCCGTACACCCTTCTTTTGGGCATGTCACATTCAGAGCAATGGCTTCGGTATGCTTGCATTCCGGATATCCGGTGCAGGCAAGGAATTTACCAAATCTTCCGGAACGCACCATCATCGGACGATGGCATTCCGGGCAAACGCCGGAAATTTCGACGACTTTTTCCTGCGGAACGATGGTTCCATCCGGATTGCGCGTAAATTCCATCGTATTTTTGCATTTCGGATAGTTTGTGCAGGCCAGGAAATGGCCATTTTTCCCGAATTTAATGACGAGTTCAGCACCGCATTTGTCACAGGTGAGGTTTGTTTTTTCGGATTCGCGTTTGACATTGCGCATGGACTCATTGGCGTGTTCAAGCGATTTTGAGAATGGGCCATAAAAATCCGAAAGCGTCTGTTTCCAGGACTGTTCGCCGGCTGCAATGATTTCCAGCTTGTCTTCCATTTCTCTGGTGTATTCGACTTCGAGAATATCCGGGAAACTTTCGATGAGCAGGCCTGTGACAAGCTCGCCGAGTTCCGTCGGCTGGAACGAATCCTTGACCTTTTCGACATAGCCTTTGGCCTGAATATTGACGACAGTTGTCGTAATGGTCGAAGGACGCCCGATGCCCTTGTCCTTGAGTATCTTGATGAAGGAGGCTTCGGTATATCGTTTGGGAGGCTGTGTAAACTGCTGGGATTTTTCGATATTTTTGCAGGCCAGAACCTGCCCTTGATTGAGTTCCGGGAGCTGGAGTTCAGCGGTTTCGGGCTCGTCAGAATCGGCAGATTTGAGCAGTGCGCGTTTATAACCGGCGAATTTGGGAACCGAACCGGTGACGCGATAAGTGAGATCGCCATTTTCGATGACGACGGTTGTGACATCGGAAACAGCGGGAGCCATTTGGGATGCCACAAATCTGCGCCAGATCAGGTCGTAAAGGCGATACTGGTCGCGAGTGAGGTAGGGTTTAAGCGATTCCGGCGTGCGATTGACATCGGTTGGACGAATGGCTTCGTGTGCATCCTGAATTTTAACGGCCTGCTTTTTGGAACCTCCTGCAGATTCGTGATGAATCGGGGATTTGGGCAGATAGTCTTTGCCGTAACTTTTGGAGATATAATCTCTGCAGGCCGCAATGGCTTCGTCGGAAACGCGGACGGAGTCGGTACGAATATAGGTGATGAGACCGACAGGCCCGTCGGCAATGTCAATACTTTCGAAGAGTTTTTGTGCAATTCCCGAAGTCGTTTTGGATGAGAAACCAAGCTGACTTGACGCGCATCGGAGCAAATCGGCCGTAGAGAATGGCGGATTTGTTTTGGATTCGCGTCGGTCCTTTTCCACACTGGCAACGACAAAAGGAGCCGTAAGAGAGCGTTTTGCAATTTCAGAAGCCTGAGTTTCGTTGCCGATAACGCCTTTGGGATGGTATTTTTCGACAGAAGATGGATCAGAATAAATCGTCTGTTTTTTGTCGCGAACGAGAAAAGCCGTAACTGGCGCATGCTGAGGAGTTTCGAGCTGTGCGTTGATTTTCCAGTACTCGATTTGTTTGTAATCGCGGATGGCTTTTTCGCGATCGACGATGAGTCGGACTGCGACGGACTGCACGCGTCCGGCCGAAAGGCCGCGTCGGACTTTGTCCCATAAAATAGGGCTGATTTGATAACCGACGAGTCGATCGAGCACACGACGTGCCTGCTGGCTGTCGTATTTATCCTTATCGATTTGCGTCGGATGCGCAATTTCGTTGAGAATCGCCTTTTTGCTGATTTCCTGCGGCAGAATGCGAAGAATTTTAGGACCGTTCTTTATCCCTTTGATGACTTCAGCAATATGCCAGGCAATGGCTTCTCCTTTGCGATCAGGGTCGGTTGCAAGATAGACCGTATCGGCTTCAGCTGCGCATTTTCTTATTTCTGCTATCTCTTTCGTCTTTTTTGGGATCGTTTCGTATTGCGGTTCAAACCCGTTGGCAATGTCGATTCCCAGCTTTTTGGAAGGAAGATCCTTGATGTGACCACTGCTGGCGATGACTTTAAAGTCTTTTCCAAGGAAGCTTTCGTAGGCTTTAATCTTGTTCGGCGATTCGAGAATGATAAGTGATTTTGTCATAGTTTTTTTTCAAATTTAAATCATTGACACGTGAAAAACACCACCTGCTTCGGCGCCGTTTACTTCATTGTGAATCAAAATTCAAACATTCCTATGGCATTAATCGACATGTGAAGCAGAGTATTGGCTTAATACATCTGAAAATCATGCCCATTTTATTTTTTTTGGCTCGCGTCCTATTTGCATACGGACGCGTGCTCGCCTATGCTCCCGCATACGGCTCGCATCTTTGACCGGAAACACGCCGACTTGTCACACAGAGCCCGGGGGCAGACGCGCCTGAAGGCGCGGAAGAAATGGAGGAGATAACATGCATTCTGAAAACTGCATTGTCGTATTCATTTATTTTCATTTATAGTGAAACTGACTGTATATGGTTTGAAGGGAGATTAATCCTCCATGCAGGCTTTTTTGAGGTGTAAAATGCGGAAACAGTTATTTATTACAGTATTTGCGGTTGCCGCATGTGTGTATGGATGTGGTCTGGATGAAGTTGTCGACATGGGGGACCGATGTCCGCCCAGAATTTTTGTCGATGATGACGGTGGTCTTGTTAAGGTTACTCTTACCAATGATTCCTTCGAGACCAAATGCTGCAATTATGATGGCACTTTGAGGGAAAAGGGAGACTGCATTATTCCCAATAAAAACGACAAGAATGAGTATATCGATGAGAATGGGTATGTCATTCTGAATCTGAGTGATTTCAGATCATATTTTAAGAAAAATAAGGGTGTTCTGGAAATATCTTCTATCCAAAATGTGTGTTCTCCTGCCGATTTCTGCAGGCAAATCGATGAGTTTGCTATTGGATTTGAACATAATTTCTGTCCCAAATCCTATCCGATATGTGCATTTTCCAAGGGCGAATATTTTTGCCGAATGGATACGGCTCAATGCCAGGTCGATAGCGATTGTGCCGACGTGATAACAGGATGGAAGTCAGGAAAATGCCAGGACAAACTCTGTATCGTTAAAACGTGTCAGAGCGGCTATAAGGTTTCGGATGGCACTTGTGTTCGCAGCTGTAATATGGGGGAGCACTACGACAGTGACGAAGCGGATTGCGTTGCTGATGATACCGAAAATTGTGGTGCAACGGGCAATGACTGCTATGAACAGATTAAGAATTCCGTCGAAGCGAAGTGTGAATCGGGAAAATGTATTGTCAGTAAGTGTCGTGATGGATACAAAGTAGCGGAGAATACTTGTGCCTCAGCCTGTATCGAAGATGAACAGTATTACGACAGCGATACGTCCAAATGTATGGAAAACAACCTCGACAATTGCGGAATGAAAAATTATGCCTGTTCATCCAAAGTCGAGCATTGGGAATCAGGTGAATGCAGTAGCGGAATCTGTACATTGTCATCATGTAAAACCGGGTACAAGGTTGTGAACAATCTGTGTAAACCAGATTGTGGAACGGAACAGTATTACGATTCCAATCTCAATGATTGCGTCAATAACGATTTGGACAACTGTGGCACTGCAGGATACCGGTGTGTCAATCAGATTGCACACTGGTCGAAAGGCGAGTGTATTGGCGGAGTTTGTACGGTTTCTGCATGTACAAGTGGTTATAAGGTTGTGAGTAATGCGTGTGCATCGGATTGCAAAACGGGACAGCATTATGACAGCAACCGAGCCAGTTGCGTCACGGATGATACCAATAACTGTGGCAGTACAGGACATGTGTGTAAAGAAGAGATTAAAAATTCCCAAAATGTATCCTGTGAGTCCGGAAAATGCATCGTTACGTCCTGCAATAATGGATATATGCTGAATAATAACACCTGTGTTCCGAAATGCACGTCGAGTCAGTATTACGACAGTACCTCAGGAAACTGTAAGGCAAGTGACATAAACAACTGTGGTCAGAGCGGGTATAAATGCTCCTCGAATGTTCCGCATTGGGCTTCGGGAACGTGTACGAACAATGTGTGTGTGCTGTCATCCTGTAGCTCAGGCTATACAAAGTCCGGCAACGAATGTGTTCCCTCATGTACATCGAGCCAGTATTACGAC
>JAZRWV010000072.1:0-4988 GCA_045599925.1 Myxococcota bacterium | reverse complement strand
TTTTCTGCATTCTCAGGACTCTGTTCGATAAGAGAGGCAAATGAAAGCGCACTCGAAAGCCCCGTTGCATAGCTATATACATAATATTTATAATAGAAATGCGGAATATAGGCCCATTCGAGATAATCGGTTTCTTCCACAGTGTAATCGGGGCCATAATACTTTTTGACGAGATTTCCGTACGTTTCATTCAGCCATTTTGCCTGAATGGCTTCGTCATTTTCAACTGCTGTGTGCGTCAGATACTCGAATTCGGCAAACATGGCCTGACGATAAATCGTGCTGCGAATGTTTTCAAGCTTGCTGACGAGCAGGTCGATTTTCTCGGCATCAGACTGGGCGTGAGCATAGAGATAATCGTTGAGCAGCGATTCATTCGTCGTCGAAGCAATTTCGGCGAGGAACATCGTGTAATGATAGGAACTGGCAGGCTGCGTCGCAGCCGCATAAATGCTGTGCATCGAGTGACCAAGTTCATGCGCGAGCGTCGATACATCCTCAAGCGAATCCTGATAATTCGTCAGAATGAACGGATCAATGCCATAAACCGAGCATGAATAGGCACCACTCGTCTTGTCGGCATGCGGCATCAAATCGATAGACCCTTTTTCGGGGTCCATTTCCGCCTTAATTCTCGTAATATAATCCTCGCCAAGCGGTGCAAGAGCCGTCGCAATCAGTGCCGTCGCTTCATCATAAGTGTACGATTTTTCAACACCTTCGGTGAGCGGAATATACATATCATAAAGATGAACGGAATCGAGTTTGAGAATCTTCTTTCTCAAAGCCACATAGCGGTGAAGCGGCGCGAGGTTTTCATCGATGGTTTTGAGCAGATTTTTATAAATATCAACCGGAATGTCGTCTTTGTCGAGGTAAGCTTCGAGTGCCGTATTATATTTGCGGGCTTTTGCGAACAAAACATCATTTTTGAGCTGTCCGATATAGGCATTTGCAATGACATTTTCGTATTTCTGGAGCGTTTTCATCAGCCCGTCGACAGCGGCTTTGCGGATGTTGCGGTCCGTGCTTCGGCGGAATTTTGAATAGTTCGAAAGCGTCAGCTGGACGTCTTTGCCCTCTTCATCTTTAATAATAGGCAGGGCCATTTCTTCTAGCATGGCATCGAAAACCTGCTCGCTGTTGGAATGGATTTCGTTGAGGTCGATTTCTGCCCAGAGATTGTCGCCTGCAAGAGTGAGCACGCGTTCGGCATCTTCAGAAAGGACGCGGTCTTTACGACGAACGATGTTTTTGATGTAGGCTTCGTCTTTTTTGAGATCCGGCTCGTCGTTCATGTATTTTTCGAGGGTTTCGGCATCGAGTTTGAGCAAACCGGTGCGAATGCCTTTGGAAAGCTCCATGAATTTGGCGAGTACATTGGCGGCTTTTTGCTGATCAGCCTTTGTTTCGGCTGAAGGTTCTGTGTCAACAGTCATGTTGGAATAGAGCGTGAGTTTGTTGACGTCGGTGTGCAGTTTGAAATAGAGGGCGAGGCAGTCTTTAAGCGTGGTTGCAGAATCAAAGTCTTTGCATTCAGCAATTTTTTCAACCTGACTCTGCATGTCATTTAAAGAAGCGCGGAAAGCTTCCTGCGATGCAAAAAGTCTGTCTTTTTTCCAAAGGTATTTGGGATCGATTTCACTTCGTGATTTGACGCCGACTTTTGCGGCACCGGCTGGCGCAGCCTGGTCAGCTTCGTTATTTGCAGCCATAACTTGATCCTTAATAGCGTTGTCGACATTTTCCTGTGTATTGCAAGCTTCGACGGCTGGACATGTCTGTTGTGGGGGGCATGCCGGCTGGCAGGCTGACAGCGCAGCTGCAGATGCAATAAGGGATAGTGCTGGAAGTAGTTTATTCATAAGTTTACGGGAATTTTTCATTAAATTCATTCCTTTGCGTTATTTTGCGTTAAAAATTCGGTTTTTAAAAATTATTCCCCGAAAAAACGAATTATTTTCTAATTCGAATTGGGGATTTTTTCAACGAGAAATCAGTTAAATTGGCATTGAGATTGATGTGGTTGGATAGCGTTATCAATTCAAATTGCGCCTTAGGCGCAATTTGTGGTAGGTGTTGCGCGGAAATTTTGTATGGAGGTTGTATGAAATTCCGAATTGCCTGTTTAATCATGCTTGTTTTATTGACGATACCGATGTCCGGATTTGTCTGCGCAACGCGAGTCGAAAAGATGGAAGCCGATATTGAAGCCCTTCAGCTTCAGTTTAGCGAAATCCAGAAGCGAGTGAACAATGATCAGACTCAGCTGACCGAAATGATTCTTCGGGCAGATAAAAAACTCGAAGAACTCGGCAGCACGCAGGATGAAACCCATGATCAGGTTGCGCAGCAGAATGTCCAACTCGCTCTTGAACTCGAAAAAGAACGTGCAGAGCTTGCGACAATGCGCGGTCGTCTGGATGTCCAGCAGAAAACCATTCAGGATCTTCAGACGAGTCTTCAAACTGTGATGGGATCCGTGGCGAGTACAACGGGCGGTTCGAGTGTGATATTGCCAAGCGATCAGGAAGCACTGGCGCAGTTTATCGATGAGAAAAAAGCATCCAATGACGTTGCAAGTGAAAAAGCCGGTGTTCAGGAATACATCAAACGTTATCCGAATGATGCCAGAACTGAAGGTATGCTCGCTGAACTCGTTTCTCTGTGTTCGGCTGAGGGGGCTGATCGTGAAGCCATTACAAATTCAACGAAATACCTTCAGATGTTCCCGAAAGGCGCATCCCGCAATGAAGTCATTTATATCATGGGCGATTCCGGCGAAAAGGTTGGCAATTGCGATTTGGCCATTAAATCCTTCCAGACTCTGGATGCACTTCAATATAAAGATGCTTCGGCTCGTTTGAAAAATGCCAAAGCGAATTGCAAAAAGTAGCATTTCAGGAGGCGCTCTTTGAGCGCCTTTTTTGTAGGATCAATATGAAATCTATATATCAAGTATTATTATCCGCAATCGCTGTGCTTGGTTTTGGATGCAACTCTGCGGTTGCTCCACAAACGCCCGACGAACTCTCGAATGCATTGGCTGTTTGGGGTGATGATTTGACTTATGGTTATCTGGATGATGATGAGTCTGATGGCAAACAGGCACTAAAAGTCGCCAGAAAAAACAGCAGTTTCAGTGATTATTAT
This sequence comes from Myxococcota bacterium, assembly GCA_045599925.1. Taxonomy (GTDB): domain Bacteria; phylum Myxococcota_A; class Bradymonadia; order UBA4248; family UBA4248; genus UBA4248. The sequence goes on along the minus strand of JAZRWV010000072.1, from coordinate 1,835 downwards.
GCGCGTTTTAAGGTCGGAAATCTCGGCATTGTGGAAGGATCTACGCCACCTCCGCCATACGTCATGGATGCAGATGGCAGAAGTGGATATATAGCGGTGATAACCGGCAAAACGCCTTACTATTTTGCCCTTCCAAATAAAGAACTTTTTGCGCATTATATGAAGCTGATTCGAAAAAATCTTGCGCAAAACAAGCCGGATCAGCGTTATCGCATTATGCATGTCCTGGCTGGAATTCCTTATTTTATGGATAAATCCGAAGTGGAAAATTTCGCGAATGATCGGTTGAATGTGGTGCCGCAGGATCCGACCTGGGTGGATGAAAATGGCACGCTGACGGTAGAATATTTCAGCACGCAGGCTGATTCCGGCATGACTGCGCCATATCTGATTCAGTGCAGGCTCGTCGTCGATTCCGAGCAGCAATTTACGATAAAATGTGATCAGGTTCCTTATTTAGAAGATACTGAAAATGAGTGATGTCTTTTGGGGGCGCGCCTGCTATTGCTAAAGCAATACACAGGCGCCTGCGTGCTATTGCTTTGGCAATACGCCCGCAGATCTTTTTTTTAGGCTTACCGCAAACAATATAACGAATAATTCATTCAGGAGAATATATGCTCAAAATCCTGTTCGTATGTCACGGCAACATTTGCCGAAGTCCCATGGCCGAATTTGTGATGAAGGACAAAGTCGAAAAACTTGGAATATCGGGAAATTTCTATATCGAATCGGCGGCAACGAGCACCGAGGAAATCGGAAATCCGGTTTATCCGCCTGCAAGACGAATGCTTTCAAAGCATGGCATTTCGTGTTCCGGCAAAACGGCGCGTCAGATACGGAAAAGTGACTACGATTATTATGATATGATTATCGGAATGGATGATGCCAACATGCGCAACATGAACCGCGCATTTGGCGGCGATCCGCAGAACAAGCTTCATGCCTTGATGGACTTTACCAAACGCCCGGGATGTGTCGCAGATCCTTGGTATACCGGTGATTTTGAGTCAACCTGGTGCGATGTCTGCGAAGGTTGTGATGGTTTGATCGAGTTTTTAAAGAAAAACAATAGGGAATAATTGCGATGGCGACGCATACACTTCATCACAGTGAAACGGGGAATTATGACATTCGCACGATGGAAATCGGCGATGTTGCAGCCGTTTTTTATCTCGGAGAACGCCTTTTTACAGCCGATAAATGGCCAGCTTTATATCGAACCTGGGATGAATTTGAAGTCGTTAATTTCTTTGCATCCGACACCGAAACATGTCTCGTTGCCACACGTGATGAAAAAGTCATCGGTTTTGCACTTGGAACTGTGATTGAAAAAGAAAATAGCGCCTGGCGATACGGTTATATCGTTTGGCTTGGTGTCGATCCGGATATCGAAAAATGCGGCATCGGGTCGGCATTGTTCAATGCAATGCGCGACATTTTTATCGAAAATGGGGCGCGAATGATCCTCGTCGATACCGATGCAAATAACGAACATGCCATTCAGTTTTTCAAAAAACATGGATTCGATCACGAAAATAAGCACGTTTATCTGTCGATGAATCTGACTCACAGTCATGAGTATCAGCAGCATAAGAAAAAAGAGTGAGAATGCGAGCTGCATTGTCTATTCTCAAATTGAAATCATCATTATTCTATGCCGATGATAACATTAGGGAAGGTCTGAATAAAAATTAATAGCTTTATTTTTCTGGGGCTTTGTCCCAGTTCCTCAGTTCGCAATATGAAATGCGCTTCGTTTCCCGAGCCGCCTCACCTCCTTGTCACTTCGTGACGTTCCTCCTCTCCATTATGGCGAGGAGGAATTTAAGGTA
>JAZRWV010000071.1:0-5888 GCA_045599925.1 Myxococcota bacterium | reverse complement strand
CTTCTGGGCGTTCCATTTCAACCATCTTCTTGGCACTCTTAATTGTATTGACGATACCACGCGAGACGAGTTTGTTGAAAATGAACGGTATGAAGAGTTCCAGGGCCATCTTCTTAGGAAGACCGCACTGGTGCAGACGGAGTTCAGGACCGACGACGATAACGGAACGTCCGGAGTAGTCGACACGTTTACCGAGGAGGTTCTGACGGAGAGGACCGTGTTTACCTTTGAGCATATCGCTGAGGGATTTGAGCGGGCGTTTATTGGCACCATGAATTGTCTTACCGCGACGACCGTTATCGAAGAGGGCATCGACAGCTTCCTGAAGCATACGTTTTTCGTTGCGAACGATGATTTCAGGGGCATTGAGTTCGATAAGGCGTTTGAGACGGTTGTTACGGTTAATGACGCGGCGATAAAGATCGTTGAGGTCAGAAGTCGCGAATCGGCCGCCATCAAGAGGAACGAGAGGACGCAGATCAGGCGGAATAACCGGCAGGATCTCGAGAATCATCCATTCAGGCTGATTTTCGGAATGCAGGAAAGCATCGATAACTTTGAGACGTTTAGCGATTTTTTTGCGTTTTGCATCACTTGTTGCTTCTTTCATCTCATGGCGAAGTTTCATAGCTTCTTCTTCGATATTGGCATCTTCGAGAAGTGTATGAATGGCTTCTGCACCCATTTTAGCTTCGAAAGCGGTCTCGCCATATTCATCGAGATACTGGTTGTATGCTTTTTCGCTAAGGATTTCGCCTTTTTCGAGTGGAGTGCTACCGGGATTTGTGACGATAAAACTTACGCAATAGAGAACTTTTTCAAGTTCTTTTTGAGTAATATCGAGCACGTTACCGATGCGGGACGGAAGGCTTTTGAAGAACCAGATGTGAACGACGGGAGTAGCGAGTTCAATGTGACCAAGGCGTTCACGACGCACTTTAGACTGAATGACTTCGACGCCGCATTTTTCGCAGACGACGCCGCGGTGTTTCATGCGTTTGTATTTACCGCAGTTGCATTCATAGTCTTTAACTGGTCCAAAGATCTTGGCGCAAAAAAGGCCGTCACGTTCCGGTTTAAAGGTTCTGTAGTTAATCGTTTCAGGTTTTTTAACCTCGCCATGGCTCCATTCGAGAATTTTTTTCGGGCTAGCGAGCATGATGCGCATAGCGGAAAAGCTCAATGGATCTTTGGGACGATCATACGAATTTGGATAATTGGATATATCTGTCACAGCTTACCTCTGAATGAAGGCAGGGTTCGCACCATCAGGTGCATCCTGTGTCGAAACGATATGTAAACGCATTTCGGAAAAAGCTCCGATGCGCGATAACCGGTTTATTACCGGGCAGATCAAGTATTGCATCCGGCGCATATTTGCGCCGGAAATTCACGAACTGAAAGCCTCTGTTAATCTTCGAGAAGTTCAATGTCGAGGCAGAGTGACTGAAGTTCTTTGATGAGAACGTTGAATGATTCCGGCAAACCGGCATCGAGAGCGAAGTCACCTTTGACGATGGATTCATACATACGCGTACGACCGAGGACGTCATCGGATTTAACCGTCAGGAATTCCTGCAATGAATAAGCGGCACCGTAAGCCATGATAGCCCAGACTTCCATTTCGCCGAGTCGCTGCCCACCGAACTGAGTTTTACCACCGAGAGGCTGCTGCGTGACGAGGCTGTAAGGACCAATTGAACGTGCATGGATCTTTTCATCAACGAGGTGATGGAGTTTGAGCATGTACATGACGCCGACGGTCACATCATTGGCAAACGGTTCACCCGTGCGGCCATCGAACAGAGTTGATTTAGCGCTCAGATCGAGACCTGCCTTTTCGAGGAGTTCGTGGATATCGGATTCCTTGGCACCATCGAATACCGGTGTAGCCACATGAATACCGCGATTGCATTTCTTTGCGAAGTCGATGAGGCTGTCTTCGTCGAGGCTGTCGAGGAAAGCGACAGTATCGGGTGTCGGATAAGCCACTTTGAGCATTTCACGTAGCTTCTTGCACTCATCTTCGCGAGCGGTCTGGAGGAGTTCATTGATCTTCTGGCCCATACCGCGAGCGCCCCAACCGAGGTGGATTTCGAGGATCTGACCGATGTTCATACGGCTCGGAACGCCGAGCGGGTTGAGTACGAAGTCAACCGGCGTACCATCTTCGAGATAAGGCATATCTTCGATCGGCAGAACATTACTGACAACGCCTTTATTTCCGTGGCGGCCAGCCATCTTATCACCAACCTGAATCTTACGCTTAATGGCGACACTGACTTTGACGATCTTGATGACGCCAGGAGGAAGTTCATCACCTCTTTCGAGTTTCGCAAACTTATCTTCATAATAAGCTTCAGCTTCTTCGATCTGTTCATTGACGAGCTGCTGAATCTTGGCAATATTCTGAGCGACAGAGGCATCTTTCACCTGGATATCTTTCCAGTAATGACGTTCAACACTGTCGAGAATTTCGTCTGTGAGGACAACGCCTTTGGCGATGAGAGCATTTTTATTCTCGTCGATAAGTTTGGACGTCGTCGTTTGACCGACCAGGAATTCGCGAACGCGCTGATAACCGCAGTCACGAATAACTTTCATGTGAGCAGCGCGAGCTCTGTTCAGATTTTCTTCTTCAGCGCGATCGATTTCGCGAGTGCGTTCATCGGTATCTTCTTTCTTGCGACTGAAGACCTTGGCATCGATAACGGTACCGACGAGCCCAGGCGGAACGCGCTGTGAACTGTCGCGTACATCACCGGCTTTTTCACCAAAGATGGCACGCAGAAGTTTTTCTTCCGGTGAAAGCTGTGTTTCACCTTTCGGCGTCACTTTACCGACGAGGATGTCCCCCGGCTTGATTTCCGCGCCAACGCGAATGATACCGGATTCATCGAGATCCTTGAGGGCTTCTTCGCCGACATTCGGGATATCGCGCGTAATTTCTTCTTTGCCGAGCTTGGTGTCACGTGCAATACATTCAAATTCTTCGATATGAATTGAAGTATAGACGTCCTTGCTCACCATTCTTTCACTCAGAAGGATAGCATCTTCGTAGTTGTAACCGCACCAAGGAACGAAAGCGACGACGACGTTTTTACCGAGAGCGAGTTCACCGCAATCCGTGGAAGGACCATCGGCCACGACATCGCCTTTCTTGACGTGATCACCGACATTGACAGCAGGAATCTGATTGAAGCAGGTACCCTGATTTGAACGGCGATATTTGTAAAGATTATAGATATCGGGTTTGACATTGAGACCGGTTTCATCGCGATCGGGGCGAATGACGACCTGCGTTGCATCAGCACGTTCGACGATACCAGGATGTTTGGCGAGAATAGCCACACCGCTGTCGCGGGCAACGAGACGTTCCATACCCGTACCAACCCATGGACCTTCGGCGACCAAAAGGGGAACGGCCTGACGCTGCATGTTTGCGCCCATGAGGGCACGGTTGGCGTCGTCGTTTTCGAGGAACGGAACGAGTGCAGCAGCAACAGAAACCATCTGGTTCGGGCTGACATCGATATAATCGATATCTTTGGACGGAACGACGACGAGTTCACCGTTCTGGTGGCATTCGATATTTCCATCCGGCAGACAACCATCGGCATCGAGCTCAATATTAGCCGGGCTGATGTTGTGATCGTCTTCGTCAAGAGCGCTCAAAAACTCGACTTCAACGAGAATCCTGCGATTATCAACTTTTCGATACGGCGTTTCAATGAAACCATATTCATTGACACGTGCAAACGTCGAGAGAGATGCGATCAGACCGATGTTCGGACCTTCCGGCGTTTCGATCGGGCAGATACGACCATAATGGGTGGGATGAACGTCGCGGACTTCAAAGCCTGCGCGCTCACGAGTCAAACCGCCAGGACCGAGTGCGGAAAGACGACGTTTATGCGTCAATTCGCTCAACGGATTCGTCTGATCCATAAACTGAGACAGCTGGCTCGAACCAAAGTATTCGCGAACAACAGCAACAACAGGCTTGGCGTTGATCAGATCATGCGGATGAATGTCACCGGCGGTCTGATTCATCGTCATGCGTTCCTTGATCGCACGTTCCATGCGGACAAGGCCGTTTCTGTACTGATTTTCGAGGAGTTCACCAACCGCACGAACACGACGATTGCCGAGATGATCGATATCGTCAGCCATTCCCTTACCCTGAGCGAGATCAATGAGATAACGAACGGTCTCAATGATGTCTTCTTTTGTCAGGACGGAAGTATCGGTGTCGAGTTTATATTTGTGATTGAGTTTGAGACGGCCGACCTTGGACAAATCGTATTTATCCGGATCGAAGAACAGGCTTTCAAACAGGCTGTCAGCCATTTCCTGCGTAGGAGGATCGCCAGGACGCGTGCGGGCATAGATTTCGAGACGTGCATTTTCCGGGCTTGTGCATTTATCGACAGCAAGTGTGCGGCTCAGCTGACGTCCAACGTTCAGACCGTCATCATCGAAATACAAAACATGGATTTCATTGATACCGCATTCGCCGAGTTGCTGGAGGATTTCCGGCGTGATCTGCTGGTTGCATTCCAGAATGACTTCACCGGTTTCCTCATTATAATAATCTTCAGCAGCAACGCGTTCACACAGGGATTCAATGCTCATCGGGACACGGGTCAATCCGGCAGCCACGAGTTTGCGGAACGTCCCTGCATTGTATTTGCGTTTTTCACGAACAAGTGTTTCCTGCGTATTCGGATCGATGATGTCGAAATCTGCGCGCTGATTGAGCAGGAATTTTCGTTCCAGCGGACGATAAATGCCCGTGCTGTCGATCGTAATCGTTTCGATGTCGTAGTACATCTTGAGCAATTCTTCGGTTGAATAGCCGAGAGCACGCAGAAGAATCGTTGCATACATCTTACGACGGCGATCGATACGAACACAGATCATTTCTTTCGTATCGAATTCAAAGTCAACCCATGAACCGCGATAAGGAATAATACGAGCAGAGAAGCTCAGTTTGCCGGATGACGAGCTTGTACCGCCATCGTTATCAAAGAACGCACCAGGACTTCTGTGCAACTGGCTGACGACAACGCGTTCCGTTCCGTTGATGATGAATGTGCCTTCCGGCGTCATCAAAGGAATTGCACCAAAATATACCTGCTGTTCCTGAATGTCATGGATGCTGCGGTTACCCTGCTCATCCTTATCAAACAGCGTCAGACGGACGTCCACTTTGACAGGGGCTTCGTACGTCATGCCGCGAGAATGACATTCTTCAACGTCATATTTCGAGTCTTCAAGCGTGTAGCTTACAAAATCCAGTTCGCTTGTTTCATTGAAATCGCGAATTGGGAAAATGCTCCTGAACACACCCTGAAGGCCCGTTTCCGTGCGTTCCGATGGCGGAACATCCGCCTGCAAAAACGCTTCATAAGACCGTCGCTGAATGTCGATCAGGTTTGGCACGTCCACAATACATTTGCTGGTCGCATAGCTGCGACGTGCTCTGAAGTTCGACTGAATCACAGATGCCATTTCATCTCCTCGAGTACAGGTCAGTAAAAATACGAATACTCTTTATTTGCGCTTAACGCGTGGTGCGCTCGATCCCGATCTTGTCATAGACACAAATATTACTTATTATCGACACGTTCGGGTTAATGATTCTCATGCGCACATACTCCATTGGCGAAGCCGCTTCCATGCAGCCTCGAGTACCCCGTACTTTTTGCACGGGCAAAAGCCGAAATAGACTACACGAACTTACATCTGCATGTCAATCTTTTAATTCATTATTTCACATGCAGATTTTTTCCTCTCACGCAATATTTTTTAATTTTTTTTTTAAATATTTTTATTTTTTTTTAGGGGCATGGCTATTGACCGGCAATTCGTAGAGACGCAAAAAT
>JAZRWV010000070.1:0-5195 GCA_045599925.1 Myxococcota bacterium | reverse complement strand
TCTGCGTCTTTCGCACCGATTGTTTCGAGAGCATTGAGGATTTCAGCGTCTTTTGCCGCAATCATCGAGTTCTTGCTGTCGATGTCGGCCTTAGCTTCGGCAATTTCAGCATCTTTTGCGGCAATCGTCATGCTCTTGCTTTCGATGTCGGCTTTAGCTTCGGCAATTTCAGCGTCTTTTGCGGCAATCGTCATGCTCTTGCTTTCGATGTCGGCTTTAGCTTCGGCAATTTCGACGTCTTTTGCATCGATTGTTTCGAGAGCATTGAGGATTTCAGCGTCTTTTGCCGCAATCATCGAGTTCTTGCTGTCGATGTCGGCTTTAGCTTCGGCAATTTCAGCATCTTTTGCATCGATTGTTTCGAGATTTTTCAGGATTTCAGCATCTTTTGCGGCAATCGTCATGCTCTTGCTTTCGATGTCGGCTTTAGCTTCGGCAATTTCAGCATCTTTTGCATCGATTGTTTCGAGATTTTTCAGGATTTCAGCATCTTTTGCCGCAATCATCATGCTCTTGCTTTCGATGTCGGCTTTAGCTTCGGCAATTTCGGCATCTTTCGCATCGATTGTTTCGAGAGCATTGAGGATTTCAGCGTCTTTAGCGGCAATCGTCGTGTGTGCATGCTGGACGTCTTTTTCCTTGAGTTCAAGAATGCATTGATATTCATCAAGTTCTGCAATCTTGCTGTTTAGCAGTTGATTTACAGTACTGAGCTCGCTTTCTTTCATGGCTGCATCTTCGAGTGCATTCCAGAGCTCAGTTTCGCGCGCGTTAAGCTCTTTTGATTTTTCGTTTAAGGCTGTTTTGATATCGGCAATAATAGCCTGGTTGGCGTAAATTGTTTGATTTGCTTCATCTAAAGCGCGAGTTTTGTCGGCTAGTTCTGCTTGTGCGTGTTCGTCAGCTGATTGAAAGGGTTCGTACTGAGTCTCTCCAGCTGTTTCCTGTGTGGAATCTGTATTATCTTTAGTTTTATTCTCTGATGGTTCTGCTGTAACGGCAGTTTCATGCATTTCCGGGGCTTCTTCAATATCTGCACAGCTTTGAGATATTTTAGGAACGTCGTTTTCGGCGGGTTTTCGATTCCGTCCGAGGAGGAGTTGGCTGAGAGAGGCTAATGAACTGGTCGCTTTTGAGGAATTCTGAATGTATTCGACAAGGTGAACCTTGAGCTCGGCGAGTTCGCCTGTACGTTTAAGTTCCTGAATGCGTTGTTTTGCACCCTCGATGGAAAATTGAGCATCGCGGACCAGATAGCGAATGACGGCGAGCATTTCGAGGTCATTGCGCGTATATAGTTTTCGGTTTGTTCCAGTAATTTCGGGGCGAATATCAGAAAAAAGCGACTCCCAATAGCGGATGACAGAAGGTTCAATACCTAAAGATTTTGAGAGTTCACCAATTTTATAATAAGACTTACGGTCGACAGTGATTGCCATACATCATCCTCATGATGTGCGCATCCATGCGGATGGCAATGTTTATGTGAGTCAGCCTTCCTGGCATGACCTTGTGTGTCCCCCTAGACACAGACCATTTATTGTCGTTTATTTGCGCACAAAAATAAAGTACGAATCGGTACTATTTTTTATCTTTTGGATTAAGAAGTTCGGAAACCGAATCACTCATTCTAAACCGCACGACTCGTCTGGCTGAAATGATGGCATCTTCAAGTGTTTTAGGGTTTCGTCCTATGCGTTCTTTTTTGTCGTGAGTCTCAAAAACTCCAAAATTCGTAATTTTAACTGACTCGCCGCGTTCAAGAGCTTCTGAAATCTGTTCAATCATAAAAGTGACATACGTCCAGACTTCCCTCGCGCTTACGCCGCCAAGTTCTTCACGAATTTCATCAATAAGTTCATTTTTAATCATAAAATCCTCCAGCCACATACCATCTGTCAAATTAGAACAACATCATAATGTTACCGTATGGTAACATACACTTGAAATATTCTGCAAAAGTATTTTTATTTTTGGAGGGCATGGCTATTGGCCGAAACGGCCAATACGCCGTGCGGCGCGGTCTATCGCTTCGCGATACGGCCGCGCAATTCCTTCGCCAGTTGGGAGTGGTTGGCCGCCTTTGGCGGCCGGGTGAGGGGAATAATACGATACGGCCGCTTTATTTTTCTGCCGCTCTTTTCAGCATTCTGGTTACGATATCTTCCTCGCCAAAACGTTCTTTGGCATAGTCCAGTGCTGTTTTTCCTTCTTTGTCTTTCAGATTGACGTCTGCTCCAGCCTGAATCAAGGCATAGACAATTTTATTGTCTTTTTCTAAAAACAACGGCGTTTTTCCTTTTTTGTCCTGTATGTTGACATTTGCTCCAGCCTGAATCAGAGCATTGATAGTCTCGAGGCTATAGTGGTAAAATAATGCCGTTTTTCCTTCTTTGTCTTTATGATTGACATTTGCACCAGCCTGAACCAGGGCATTGATTATTTCTGGGTTATATTGGCGGAATAATGCCGTTTGACCATCATTATCCGCTACATTGACGTTGATACCGGCTTTGATGAGCCCTTGGACATATTCGATGTCGGAGACGAAAAAAAGTGCAGTTTTACCGTGATTATTTTTGATATTGACGTTAGCTCCGTTCTTTATGAGAATTTGGAGGTTCGATTCTTTCCATGCATGAAATATAGGAGTTTCGCCTAAATTATTTTTAATATTCGGGTTTGCACCGGCTGCAATCAATGCATCAAGTTCTTCCGGTCGGAGGTATTCAAATAATACTGTTTCTCCCAGGTTATTTTTAGCGTTGATTTGGGCTCCGGCTTTGTGAAGTACCGAAATGGCTTCAGGTGAATGAATGCTGAAAATTGGGGTCTCGCCTCGATTATTTCTGGCATTGACGTCTGCACCAGCGTTGATCAGTATGGATAGACATTTGGAATTTCGTTGAGAAAAAAGAGGTGTTTCCCCATACTCATTCCTGACGTTGATATCAACACCGGCTTTGAGAAGTGCATTCATAACGTTTTCTGTGCACATTATTGTAAATATAGGTGTTTCCCCATATTTATTTTTGGCATTGATATCTGCACCGGAATTGATGAGGAAGATCAGTGCTTCTTCATCATAAATATTTGAAATTGCTGTATTGCCCCGTTTGTCTTTTGCATTGATATCTGCACCGTGTTCGATAAGTGCCCTGGCTGATTCCACATTAAAAACGTGAAACAAAGGTGTTTGGCCATCCTGATTGCGGGCATTGACATCTAGTCCAATGGCAATGAGGTCATTGATCTTCTCTGCAGTATGGGCGTTGAAGAGCATTGTTTCTCCACGATCATTTGTACTATTCAATGAGAGACCGTTTTGGACAAGCATTTCTGTGATTTGTGGATCGGAATGATGAAAAATAGCCGTTCTGCCAAAATGATCTTTAGCCTGAATGTCTGCTCCAGCTTCGATGAGAGCTTTGGCTGTTTCGACATTTTTAGCATGGAACAATGGGGTTTCGTCACTGTCATTTCGAGCGTTCACATCTGCGCCTGCTTTTACCAGGATATTTACAGTATCTGCGTTTTTTGCTTCAAAGAGCAGCGTGTTGCCGCTGAGGGTATCTCTGGCATTGGGGTCGGCTCCATGTTCCAGCATGACTTTGAGAACTTCTGAATTTCTGGCAAAGAAAATGGGGGTTGTGTCTGTCCATTCTTCGCGGTAGTTGACGTCTGCACCGGCTTCGATGAGAAGTGCAACAATTTGAGGATCTTCTCTGCCCATAATTGGCGAGAAATTGTCGATAATGAGTTTAGCATCTGCACCTGCTTTGAGTATTTCTTTGAGGCATTCAGGATTATCGACTTGAAAAACTGGTGTTTGTCCCTGGTTATCTGTGGCGTTGACATCCGCACCGGCGTCGATGAGAAGTTTGGTAATCTCCGGACTTTTCATGATAAAAATGGGGGTTCGGGCAAATTCATCGCGCACATTGACATCGGTACCAGCTTTGATGAGGAGTTTGATGACTTCTGGTGAATTAATGTAAAAGATTGGTGAAATGACATTTTCATCGCGTATGTTGACATCAGCACCAACTTTGATGAGGAGTTCGGCTGTTTCGGGATTTTCCACATAAAAAATTGGTGAACAGCCGACATCATTGCGAGCATTGACATCCGCACCAGCTTCGAGGAGGAGTTTGACTGTTTCTGGATTATTTTGTCTGAATAAGGATGTTTCATTTAATTCATTGCGAGCATTGACGTCAGCGCCTTTGGCGAGCATGGATTTAGCGAAGTCTGGTGACAGATCGCAAAGCTCAGCAGGCCAGGATGTACAGGGAGTGATTTGGTGTTTATTCTCGTCATTGCTGTTTTCTTGCGAATCATCGGCATTTTCGTTCAAATCCTCGATTTGTTTTGATGCTTCCTGGATTGAGGCATCTGATTCTGGTTTATCATTTGAGCTGAGCCATTTGCATCCGGAGAGGCATGAAATAAGTACACAAAGAATGAGGATGGTTTGTTTCTTTATCATTATTATGAATGGTCTATGGGGATTTGTTGGTTGCTGTGAGAGCGAAAGAAGGTGAAACGCCTATATATCATAATATTTTCTGTTGAAATACGCGCCCCAAAAACGAAAAAAGCCGCGTATTCCGAAGGAATAGCGGCTTTATTGCCGGGCGTATTGCAGATAGCCCGGCAACAATGGGAAACTAGGTAACCTATTAATTATAATACTCGCAGATAGCGGTTCCGTCCTGGCCAAGATATTCGGCGAGTTCTTCTGCGGTTGAGCAGAAATAATAGTTAGAGCAGTCCATGCACATTGCTTTGTTCATTGTGGGGTCTTCAGCAGCGCAATCGGCACCCAATGTTGTTCCGTTGTCTAGTTTTTGGTTAGTGCAATCATAGATTGGATAACCGCCGGATGAAGAGCCATCGCAGTATTGGGTACCCACATGCTGGCCTACATTGCCTGTATCAGCACAGAAGAAGCTTTCTTCAGAGCAGGGGATACAGAGAGCGGAGTTAACGCCGTTGTAAGCCTGGCAATAAGCGGCTAAAGTTGTCCCGTTGTTGTCGTAAGCAGCGGTGCTGCAGTCATAAAGTGTGTCGTCGCCGCTGCCTGATGGGGCGGCATCGCAGTATTGGGTACCCACATGCTGGCCTACATTGCCTGTATCAGCACAGAAGAAGCTTTCTTCAGAGCAGGGGATACAGAGAGCGGAGTTAACGCC
>JAZRWV010000069.1:0-6754 GCA_045599925.1 Myxococcota bacterium | reverse complement strand
CAGCGATATCTATGCACTCGGTGCACTCGCCGTTAATCTCATTACCGGCATTGCCCCCGGTGATATGCCCGTCAAAGATCATCACCTCGTATTTGAACAACACATGCAGAACATGCCTCAGGCCGTTCAGGCTACCATCCGTCAGATGCTCGAACCCAGCCTCGAACTCCGCTTGTGCGATTACGCGGAACTGCGCAAACGTTTCCATTCCTTTAAAAAGTCCGAATACGTCATCGACCTCAAAAACCTCGCCGAAAACCTCGCGCCAGTTGGATATCTCACCAAACAGAAATACAACAATGCCCTGCTGGATGTGACTTCTCTCGGCATGCCGGGCAGTCTCGAACTCTGGCAGCGCCTTCCTGACGAAACGCCAAGAACTGTCCCGGACTGCTACGCACCCGTTCTCGTTCACCCCGAAGCACTCTGCGAATCCCCCCTCTTCTCGATGAAAAGAGATGCTTCTTCCAGCCAAAATAATAAAGCCGTCAGCATTATTCTGCTCCTACTCCTGCTCGTCTGCGCTGGCTGGATTATTACGGCATTATCGAACCTCATCATCGGAATTATCGCGACTGTCGTCATCGCCGCCGGCTATGCCGGAATCCGGTATGCCAAACAGAAAAAGGCTAAAAGCCTTTCCTACAACGACAACGGTTCTCATGCCACTGGCGTCGCTGGTTCTGAAACAGTTTCCCAAAGCATTCAAAAACTCATCATCGATGGATGCAAAACCATTGCAACCGTTATCGATGTCACCTACGTCCCCACTGATGCCGATAAGGTTGAGGTTCTGCTGGAAAATAAAAACCTCGTTCAATGCGGCTATCATGGTCTTCCCAGCTTTAAGATCCGCTATAAATTCAACCCCCCGGATGATTCCAATCCGAACGATCTGATCCACGAAGTCATCATTCATTCAAATCCTGAAAAAACATGCCGACCCGGCGATCCCATTACGATTCTCTATCGCATATTCTACGAAGGCGCTACCAAGGAAATCGTCGAATCCATTCCCTTCCCGTTCCCCATCGCCGATATCCAGGATTTGGGTCACATGGTCGGACATTCGATAACAAAACTCTAGTCAGATACTGACTTTTGGTCTTTTTGGGGGATGCTTCGCTATCGTCCTTCCATCCGGGCGGACGATACGCTCCGCAACGCCGGTCTATCGGCTTCGCCGATACGCCCGGCATATTTTTTATGGGCCGGCGTATTAAGGCCGAAAAGGCCGAAAATAGCCGGCCCCAGGCCGCCGTATTGCCGAAAGCAAAAGGCGGCAACCAAAAAACTCATCTTTTCCTCATTTTTCCTCCCATACATTTTGTTTTTGACACAATATACCAGTCGGTATATAAACCTATACCGAACGGTACACGTTCACTTAAACACCATTCAGGGAGAATGAAAAATGCAAACGTGCTATTGCTATAATCATATGGAATGTGGGGATTTTCACTGGTTTAAAGACACTGTCCTCTATCACATCTATCCACTTGGCATGCTTGGATGTGAAAGAGTCAACGACGGGGGCGAAGTGCGCCACAGGCTTCGCGATCTCGAGCATTTAACGGCTCATTTGACAGAGCTTGGCGTGAATGGCGTATATTTTGGGCCATTATTTGAGTCTTCAACCCATGGCTACGACACAAAAGATTATTTTCATATCGACAGGCGTCTCGGGGATGACAGCGATTTTCGCCATCTCGTCGACACCTATCATGCCGCAAACATCCGCGTCATCGTGGACGCCGTGTTCAACCATGTAGGGCGAGGATTCTGGGGATTTCAGGAAGCCCTTGAGTACCGGGATATGAGCAGAACGAGAGCGTGGTTCAAAGGGCTTCGTTTCGACGGCCGCTGTCGCGACGGCATAGGCTATGCGACCTGGGAAGGCCATGAGGAACTCGTCAAGCTCGACCTGATGAACAGCGATGTCCGGCAGCATCTGTTCGATGCCGTTTCGTGGTGGATTCAGGAATTCGATATCGACGGCATTCGCCTGGATGCGGCAGACTGTCTGGAACAGGATTTTGTACGTGCTCTGCGTGCTCATGCATTAAGCATTCGTCCAGAGTTTCTGCTCGTCGGCGAAGTTATTCACGGCAATTATCGCGTATGGGCAAATGACAGCATGATGCATGGAACAACCAACTACGAAGCCTACAAAGGTCTCTGGTCATCGCATAATGACGGCAATTTCCACGAAATCGCCTACTCGCTGAATCGCCAGTTTGGCCCATCCGGGCTGTATCGCGACCTCTGCATGTACAATTTTCTCGACAACCACGATGTCGACAGGATTGCGACACGCCTGAAAAGCCCGTTTTCACTTTATTCAGTTTATGCACTGATGTTCCTGATGCCGGGAACACCGTCAATATATTATGGCAGTGAATGGGGAATCATGGGCCGCAAAGGGCATGGATATGATGCCGATATCCCTCTTCGGCCTACAATTTCTTCAAATGACCTGAGCTGCGGGCATGTCGGCAACTCCACCGAAAGTGCTAGTCTTTGCAAAGCCATTGCGCGACTTGCGGATTTCCGCAAAAACCATCCGTCACTCTCTCACGGGGATTATCGGCAAATCGCAGTTTCCGCACAGATGCTCGCCTTTGAACGATGGGATAACGACGAATCTCTGATCTGTGTCATTTCGGACATGCCTGTTGTCAAATCCGTCGATATCAGAGTCCCGGATGGGGTTTATCAGGACATTTTTAACCAAGACACGCCGGCCATGAGCACCTGCAATGGACAGCTCACACTGGATGCCTATCCGCATTGGGCAAGAGTGCTTAAAAAAATGAGCAATTAGCAGGGTGCGATGTGCAATTATGGTCTCATAAAGACATGAGTTGGGAGACGTGAGTTTTCAGTTTTCAGTTTTCAGTTTTCAGTTCATCGTTAACAACGCGCAACGAACAACGAATAACGAAAATAATCCCATTCCATTCGGCGTTGTATACAACGCCGCAACGTAAATTGCACATTGCACATTGCACATTGCACATTGAATTGCACACTGCACATTGCACATCGCACATTGAATTGCAAGCTATCCCGAATTCATGTATTTTTTTGATGTTTATTCATCATTCCAGCCATTTAGGAGAAAATGCATGATAGAAACCGGTTATATTTCTAGTCTTGGGAAAACGCCACTGACGCGTCTGGAGCGCATTTCATCGCTTTGTGAATGTGATGTTTACGTCAAGCAGGAACGATGCAATCCATCGGGGTCTGTTAAAGACCGCGTTGCATGGTATATGATTCGGGATGCCATAGAACGCGGAATATTAAAACCTGGTTCACGGGATGTCACCATCATTGAACCCACGAGTGGAAATACCGGAATCGGTCTTGCTGCTGTCGGCGCATCATTAAAGATTCCGGTCGCGATTGTCATGCCCGATACGATGAGCATGGAACGCCGCAAACTGATGTCTATATACGATGCTACGCTAATTCTGACACCAGGTGCTTTGGGGATGAAAGGTGCCATTGCAGAAGCAGAAAAGATCATCGCCTCCAATCCTGGACATTATTTCATGCCATTGCAGTTTGAAAATCCGGCCAATGCACTTGCGCATTTTGAAACAACCGGTCCGGAAATCGCAGAAATTCTTGGAGATCAAATCGATTATTGGGTTGCTGGAGTCGGCACTGGCGGAACCCTTACGGGAACCGGTCGTTTTCTAAAAAAGCTGAATCCAAATCTCAAAGTCATTGCGGTTGAACCCTCGACATCACCACTCATCTGGCAAAAGCTGCATGGGGAAGAACTTCGTCCAGGCCCACACGGCATTCAAGGAATCGGAGCCAATTTCATTCCCGGAGTTCTGGACATGAAACTTTTAGACGATGCGATTGGCATTGAAACATCAGAAGCCATTGTGGAAGCACGCAAACTCATTCATGAAGATGCCATTTCTACGGGTATTTCCGGAGGTGCAAATATTGCAGCCATTATTAAACTTGCACATCAGGGATTGCTTAAACCGGGCATGAAAATCGTTTCCGTTTTGCCCGATGGCGTGGACAAATATATGTCAACGCCACTTGGGGAATAAACATCAAACAAAAAAAGCGGCCAATTGGCCGCTTTTTCTGTTCAATCTTTCTGATTTTACGTCTTGATTGCACTACTCATTGAGAAGATTGGCAGGTACATACCGATGAGCATGAACCCGACAGCACCGGCCAGAAAAACCATAAGTACCGGCTGGAGTAATGCCATCATATTAGCAATGGCTTCGTCGACTTCTTCGTCATAGAAATCAGCAATCTTATTCAGCATCGTATCGAGGGCACCGGTTTCTTCACCGACTCGAATCATTTGAACGACCATGTTCGGGAAAACCCCCGTAACCATTAAAGGATCTGCAAGTGTTGAACCTTCAGACAGCCTTTGTCGTGCAAACATAATGGCTTCAGATACTGCGATATTCGAAACAGACTCGGCAACAATCGTCAAGCCATCCATCAGTGGAACGCCAGATGAAATCATCGTTCCCAGAGTTCGAGTAAATGTCGAAACTGCTGATTTTTTAATGACATTGCCGACACCAGGCATATAGAGACATGCCGAGTCAAATGCTTTTCGAATCTTATGCTGTTTGAGCAAATAAATGATAAGTACTGGAACGACAATGCAAGTGATTAAAATATAGAGGAAGTTTGAACCGACCCATGCTGAAGCATCGACGAGGAACTGCGTCGGTCCAGGAAGCTGACCACCCATGGAAGTGAACATATCCTGGAATGTCGGAATGACTTTCCAAAGCATGAAGATAATGATGAGAACAGCTGCCGCAAGTGTCGCAATAGGATAAGTCAGTGCTCCCTTAATTTTTCGCTTTAATGCATCCGATTTTTCGAGCTGAACGCACAATCGAACGAGAATCGTATCGAGAACGCCGCCGAGTTCGCCGGCCGCAACCAATGAACAATACAAGGGAGAAAAGACCATTGGATGTTTTTTTAACGCATCCGCGAACGTCATACCGGTTTCGACATCGCTTTTGATCGCAACCTGAACTTTTTTAAAGTTCATGTTCTCTTCCTGGCTTGAAAGAAGTTCAAGCGCCTGAACGATGGGAAGACCGGCGTCGATCATAGTCGAAAGCTGGCGGGAAAAAATCACGAGTTCACGGCTTCCCACGCCGCTTGTTCCCGGCATTTTTAAGGCCATGCCTTCGGGTTTTTGCTTAATAGTGATATTCGAAAGCCCATTGGCCTGAAGACGTTGAATTGCGGCATCAGCTGTTGGAGCATCGATATCGCCGCGTGTTGAAGTATTTGTCGAAGTAATCTTCGCTTTATAGGTATAAGTTGCCATAAACTAACTCCAATCAGGAAATACCGAGCTGTTGTTTGAGTTCAAGAATATCACTTGAACGAGAAAGTGCTTCATCGACTGAAATAATTTTTTTCAAACAAAGGTCAGCAAGAGACTGGTTCATTGTCTGCATGTTACTCTTTGTACGATTGAGCTGAATCGTTGAATAAATCATGTGAACCTTATCCTCACGAATGAGGTTTCGAACACCGGCCGTTGCAACCATGATTTCAAGGGCAATAACGCGCCCTTTTCCAGATGCTTTGGGAATAAGCTGCTGACACACGACGCCTTCTAAAACGAATGAAAGCTGAGTTCGAACCTGGTCCTGCTGTGCTGCAGGAAATACGTCGATGATACGGTTGATCGTCTGTGCACAGCTGTTTGTATGCAGAGTTGACAAAACGAGATGGCCCGTTTCAGCCAGTGTCAATGCGGTTTCAATCGATTCGCGATCGCGAAGCTCGCCCAACAATACGACATCGGGGTCCTGACGCAAAATATAGCGAACAGCCGAATGATAACTCTCTGTATCACTACCGACTTCTCGCTGATTAACCAATGACGAATGATTCTGATGAATATATTCGATCGGGTCTTCAACAGTAATAATGTGTTTTTTAAATGTGCGATTGATGTGGTCAATCAGTGTTGCCAGTGTCGTTGATTTGCCAGACCCCGTTGGTCCTGTTATCAGAACAAGACCTCGAGGAAGTTCCGACATATCTTTCATGACTGGCGGAAGCTGCAATTCCTCAAATGAGCGAATTTTTGTTGGAATATAACGAAATGCCCCCGCAACAGCCCCTCGCTGCATGAAAATATTACCACGGAATCGCGCAAAATCTTCGATACCAAACGAAAAGTCCAACTCGTTTTCTTTATCAAATTTATCGCGCTGTTCCTCAGATAGAACGCTCATGCAAAGAGCGCGTGTCTGTGCAGGCGTAAGTGGATCCGATTTGAGCGGAACCAGTTCACCATCGATTCGAAGTTCTGGTGGAGCATTGGTTGAAATATGCAAGTCACTTGCGCCTTGCTTTACCATCAGCGTCAAAAGCTGATTCATCGTGTTTCTGATCTGATCCATATTTCATCCTTTATATTAGGCAAAAATACCTATGTCATTTTTTATCATAGCACGGATTAATTCAAACAACGATTTTCAATACTTTTTATCGTTATTTTTTCCACATCCAACACCTTACTCCTTTTTCACAAAAAAATAATTTATTCAGTATTTACATTCATTTCTAAGGAAACTCTGAATAAAGATTAATAGCTTTATTTTTCTGGAGCTTTGCCCGTGTTCCTCAGTTCGCAATATGAAATGCGCTTCGTTTCCCGAGCCTGTTGGCTCTCCAACTCGTGCATTTCATTTGCTCACTGGGCTCTGCGAGGGCAACC
>JAZRWV010000068.1:0-9415 GCA_045599925.1 Myxococcota bacterium | reverse complement strand
CGAATTGCTGATGCAATTCGGCGGCTTTTGGATGCTGTGTATTCTTAAGAATACGACATAAAATCGATGATATTAGAAGCGGATAACGGCCTGAACACCCGGGTTAACCTGGTGAAATTTTAATTTCAAATCTGCGCCATCATTTGAAATTTTCTTAACGAGGAAGTTGTAATCGAGGAAGAACCCAACACCAATCATCGGAGTGACATAGTAGTTGAATGAGAAGGCAAGTTTAAGTGCAAATGCTGCTGAATTATCGCCATCCTCATTCATGATCATTGGAGCTTTCTCTTCATCGTCTTTGCTGCCATCGGCATATCCAACGCCAAGACCGAGGCCGAGATCAACCTGCATGTTGTCCATAATCGGATAAATGCCTCTAAACAATGCAACCGTGCTACCGAAGAAACGGCCGGGATTATCAGCTCCATCCGGTGCATCTGTGTACCATACACCACCGAGATCCTGGGCAAGATAAACGCCGAAATATTCCCAGCGGAAGCCGAATTCGAGTTTAAAGTTGAGACCTGCATAGTTGGCATCAGAAGAGGCACTTGCGCTGAATCCCATGACGGACACTTCAGCTTCCGGTTTGATGATATTGGCCGAGAGACCAGCACGCATATCCAAACCAGGGTCAGCAGCCTGTGCAAATGCTGAAGAAGCGAAAAGACAAACAAAAATTGCCATCAGAATGGCGGAAAGATGTTTAACTTGTTTCATTGTAATCCTTTGCTAAAGAACAAAAAATCTTCACAACCGGAAATGATTGCGAGTGACAAAACACAATTCTGGAAACTGCTGTTCCACGTTTATTTTGCATAACCCAAAACAGCACATTTTAATTTTCAACAACCTGAGAAGTATCCTAAACTTCGGTCAAGTCTGAATTTCTTTTCTTAGTAATTCAATTTTTGGGGCTTTGCAAGATTCGATACTAATTTGAAAAAGGTTAATCAGGTTTTATCGAATCGGTATTCAGGAATTTCGCTGTCTTCATCATAATCGCCGCGAATGATATGGCCCATAGAACGATATTCGTGCACTGCGGCATCCCATAACATGTCGTGAGAAAGGGGTTTTTGTGCCGCAGCCGCCTGAATGGATGCTCTGAAAATGGCATTTTTCACATGTCCGCCACTCATTTCAAATTCTTCAGCGATGCTCTGAAGATCCAGATCGTCTTCAAGCGGAGCTTCAGGGGGAAGAAGCTTTTTCCATAGTTCATGTCGCAATTTGACATCTGGCATCGGGAAGTCGATTTTAAACTGAATGCGCCTTGCCAATGCTTCATCAAGTCCATCGGCAAAGTTTGTCGTGAGCAATGTGACGCCACGATAAGCTTCAAGTCTTTGCAACAGATAATTGACTTCCAGGTTGGCATAACGATCATTCGAACTTTTGACGTTTGTTCGTTTTGAAAATAACGAATCGGCTTCATCGAACAAAAGCATGGCCTGAGAGCGTTCTGCTTCATCAAAAATCATCGACAACTTTTTTTCAGTTTCACCGATATATTTATCGACAACACGTGATAAGTCGACGACATAAAGTGCACGGCCAAGCTCGTGGGCAAGAACAAGCGCTGTCAGTGTTTTACCTGTTCCCGGGACGCCAGAAAGGAGCACACTGAGACCTGCCCCCGAAGCATTATATTTGGCAAACCCCCAATTATTCATGACCATTTCGCTATATCTGGCATAACTGAGAATTTCAGCCAGAGTACTTCGGATTTGTTCAGATAAAACAAGATCTTTCAGATAGAGCGTGGTGTTGCGAATCGAAGCCATGCCTTCCAGTCGTTGACCTCTCGTTTTATTCAGTGTGTCTGAAATATTTTCAGCGGTCAGGGCACGATCCGGAGAAAGTGCATTATAGCGCACCAGGGTTTGTTCAATGGCTGTTGTCATTTCGAAGAAACTTAGGCAGTAGCCTTTAGCAAGAACTTCAGAGACTATTTTAGCCTGATCCTCAGATAGCGTTTTGGTTAAAGCTTGTTCCCATAATCGGGGTTGTTCATCTCTCGTTGGATCCGAAAAACGAATTTCAGTTAAGCTCCCAAACACTTCATGAGAAAAAGCATTTTGTCGGGTTAAAAGCACACAACATTTCAAGATGGCTTCTTGCTTTAGGGTTTCTCGAATGATTGAAGCGTTGCGAATAAGCCAATTTTCAGTTTCAGTATCGAGATTATCGCTGGTTCGGCTCAATTCAATGAGGAGAATTGCACGTTGCATGCGAACTTCTCGCAATACAATTGCCAAAGCAGCTTTAACCGAAGCTGCCGAGAAGTGACACACACTCGCCACATCACTCAAATTCATGACCATAAGATTCATGTTGATTTTTTGTGCTGCAGCATGCAGGACTGCCGTCCTTCCCGAGCCTTTGTATCCGATGAGAGCAAGCCGAGGACCAGGCTTTTGAAGAGCTTTTTGTAAAGATTTGAAGGTTTGTTTGTCTATTTCAGTGTCATTGAAATCTTCGCTGCTGACGAGATGACAACATTCCGGAATAAACCTGAATGTTCCCCCCTGAATAAATGAAACAATGCGATTTGGAACGGATACGGGAGCATATCCAATGGGAGTGTCAGAGCCCCAGGTACTCACTTGTTGAACATTTATCAATCCATAGCGTCTCAATGCACTTTCAGGTTCAAGACAGTTCTGAAGTTCGAGCTCATCTTTTGCAAGAAAGTCCAGCAAATGCATTAAAAAGCCTGCCGTGGGAAGTTCATCCGGACCAGCACCTGTGACATATCTCCAGGCATGGGCATAACGTTCATCATATTGAATGAGTGCACATGACAGAACAAAGTAAAGTTCAAGTTCTGTGAGCTGAAAATTCTCTTTTATCAACTCAATGGGAAGAATAGACGCAGAATTATTCGAATTTTCGACCGTTAAATCTGTGCAACGACGAATATACTCACGAAGAGCGATGGCCATATCATTGCATTGCTTGAGTGTGGGAACTTTGTGATTGTTCAGCCATTCTTCACCGAGTTCCGAATTCTCACCGCTTACGGTTTCGATGAGTTCGGAAATGGCTACAGAACGAGGATTATAACCTCCGGCATCATTGATGACTTTTTCGATGTTGATGCGTAGATAACGCATACACAGAATCACAAACAGTGAGCCATAATTTCTGAGTACGTCACCGGCTGACTCGAATGGGGCAACTTTGAAAGGAAAATCACTGATTTGGGATTTATCCATGTTTCCTCGAAAATCGAATACACAAAAACGGCTGTCAGATGACAGCCGCTCTTATTTTGAATGAATAAATTGAATGATTAACAGTCAGAATTGGTTGTTCTGGAGACTATTTGTTAATGGCAATGAGAGAAATCGGCTTAACGGTAGAGATTGTAATGTTTTCGCCATTTGGATTGTTGACGTCTTCTTCCGTTTTGGGAGTTGTCGATTCGGAAATAGCAGCGATAGCTTCTTTAAGAGTTTTATAGCCGCCTTTTTCGACGTACTTGCCATTAGATTTGGTATAAGTGTTATGAACAGCAAAGACATCCCTGCCGCCGTCATTTGTTTTGGTAATGCTGACGGTGTGAATCATGGCCGTAATGTCAGAGCTGTCGTTATAAACGGTTGCAATAAACGTTGCGTATTTCTTGCCGACATCATCAAGTTTTGAATCTGAAGAGAAATCGGTAATCATTTCAGCAGAGTATTTGGATGCAAAGTATTCATAAATGGCTTTTGGAGCAGTACCGAACTGCCCATTTCTCGTCATACCATCTTTTTCATACATGGCAATGAGTTCAGGCATGGAAGGATTTTCGCCCATGCTATAGAGGGCATTATAGGTAGCGATGATTTCGCAGCCAGAATAAGACATATTACTCAGGCCTTTTCCAAAAGCGATATTTCCCCATTGAGCCTGATTTTCGATATATCCCTTTTCACCGAGTCCGGCGAGATCGATTTCATTCTGAGCTTTATGAGCAGCGATTTCTTCTTCAGTCATGGTGTTGCTGATATTGCCGAGAATTTTGTCTTTAATAAAAGATCCGACTTTACCATCACCAAGTTTAGAGGCTAATGCCGAAGTGTCGAGATTTCGCATGAAATCGAAAGCGCCAACGACGGTATCGTTTGAAACAAACGATGGAACAAATGCTTTTCCGAAATCAACAAGCCCATTCAGAGCTTCTTTTCCAAGATTTGAATTATTCTTTCCTTCAGTAGTTGCGACGGCACTGTTTCCGCCACCATCAGCGGTAGTTGCGACCTGACTGCTGGATAAATGTTTAACGCCGATGAGAGAAAGAGGATCGGAAGAGCGAGAACCGTTGATGTTGTCGATGGCTTCTTTGAGAGAAGCATGAGGTTCAGTGCCATAACCATTATGGATGATGTAGGAAACGTCTTTTGTTTCGCTGTCGGTCTGTGTTGTTATGCTAAGCCAGTGGCCACTTGAAATATTGCCATTGGATTTGAAAAGCAGACCAACACAAAGGAAAGTGTCATATTCCTTGGCCATAGAAGCAAGATTTTGAACAGAGAAATCAGTCGTCATCTTGGCATCATGACCTGTTTCAAGGAAATAGTCGAGAACAGCTTTTGGGGCTGTACCAATCATGCCACCGATAACAGAACCGGATTCTTCATATCTGGCAATGATTTTCATAATGGTTTCCGGTTCCGGATCTACACCAACTTCGTCGAGAGAACGAAGCGCATTGTATGTTGCAATGATACCGCAACCAGCATTACCCATATTGGTTATGCCGTAGTTGACCCCCTGCCAAGCATCGGCATTTTGATCTTCAATGTATCCAGCCAATGATGTATCGACTGTACCATCATCAGCCGTCGTCGCTGTAGTCATGCCAAAAGTTGCCGGATCCATTGAATATGTTTGAGTTTTCTCATCATAACCAAAGGCTTTGGCATTATTTTCCTTATTTTCTTTGGATTTTTTCCTCATCCCGGGCATGGAAAGCAGGCTGACCGCATTATAAACACCTGTCAGAGTAGAATGTCTGGACGAATCCGGCATCTTGGCAATTGTATTCTGATAAATGTCGTTTCCTGTTTGCTCAATATCGAGATTCTGGAAATAGTTTTTTATGCTTGAATAGGCTTCTTTGCCGGATTCAACGATGTTGGATACGAATTCTTTGCCGGAATCAATGACATTCGATACGACTTCTTTTCCCGACGAGAACAGATCCTGTGCAGAATTGAGAAGTTTATTGTACCACTTGTCTGAGCTGGATGATGACGACTTTTTCGTACCGAGAAGTTCGTTGCATTTTTCACAACTTTTGGCATCCAGACATGCCGACATCTGTTCCATAAGTGTTTTGTCTTTTGCAATGGCTTTTAATTCTTCAGGTTGTGCATTTTCGAGTGCATTAACCGCATCAGTTCCGGATTTGGCTGCAAGAGCTTCTGAGAAGGCAGTTTCTGCACTTTCAGATGTTTTGGAATTGCTGCGACTGTTTGAGTCCTCTTTTGAGGATGACTTGACGTCTGCTGTTTTTCCTTTGTCAAATAACCCGCTGAGAAATCCCATGTTTTCCTCCTGTTTCGTTTGTAATTATTTGTTTTTTATGAACTTTTAAAATCTTTTCTGCATGCACTTCTGTACAGCGTAATACATTATTATTCTAGCATAGTATAAGGTTATGAAGCAAAAACAATCAGCAGTTAAACACTATGAATTCTGATATGGAGAACTCTGAACTTGAAAATGTCGTCATATATGCACTAGAGTAATAGCGTTTGTTTTTTGCCGATTTTTTCGGTTAAACGCTCATAATGGGGATTTTTATGTCAAAACGTCTGGCCCTTTTGTTTTCCATGATGGCCTTTATCTGCGTTGTTTCTTGTGATTCGGATAATGAGTCTTCCGAGGAGTGTGATAAGAATTTTTGTGATGGGAATGTCGCTAATATTTGTGAAAATGGCCAGCTATCTCAGATTACTTGCCCGTTTGGATGTGAAAATGGACTGTGTTCCCCATTAAAATGCACAAACGGGCAGCATTCCTGCGCTGGTAATACCCCACAGCAGTGCATTAATGGCGTTTGGTATCCCCAGACTCGTTGTAATGTATCGGAGGTCTGTCGGAACGGGGTTTGTGAAAGCCGCATTCCTTCTGATAATTGTGAAAATGATGCGATGCAGTGTTCCAATAGGGGGGTGCCTCAAAAATGCATTCGCACCAGATGGATTGATCAGACCCCCTGCGCAAATGGATTTACCTGTGTCGTTGGTGAATGTAAAAAAACTAACAGCTGTACAAATGGCAGCTTGAAATGCTCTGATGATGGCATTCCATATAAATGCGAAAATTCGATTTGGAAAAAACAGAGTGCCTGTGGAGCCAATACAGTCTGTAAATTTGGCAAGTGCGTCGAAAATCTGGACTGTGGTGGTGTCATTTGTGCTGAAGATGAAACCTGTACCAATCACGTCTGTGTTCCCAATGCACAGTTCTCTATGATTGATGGCACCAAATGTGACCCCGAAACCTGGGTAGACTATTGCACGGATGATGGAGAGGCCGTTTCGTGTGCAACCCTTTCTGGTGTTTATCGAGAAAAATGTGCACACGGTTGTGTCGTTGCAGATATGACTCTTCTCAATGATGGTGAATATTGGCATCCGTCTTTTTGTGATTCCGATAAATCTCAGCTTTGCCGAGAAAATGATATTTATCTCGAAAAATACTACTGTTTTTCTGAAAAAAAAGTTGGCGACTTGAAAGCCTCATATTATGAATCTTCGTACCAGTGCGCAGAAAAAATAGGTGGAGGCTACTTCGCCCTCGACTATAATGATTATTATGAAGCAACCGCCTGTCTTTATGGATGCGATGACAATTTACACCGATGTGCAGAGCTTGTTTGCAAGGAATATTGCGTTGGCAATGTCTTGAATTATTGCGGAGAATCTGGTTCTGAAGAAATGGATTGCACCGAACTGGATGCATTCTGCCGCTCGTTCTCTAAAGTCGATTATGCCGACTGCTTTGACTCTGCTGATATCTGCCCGGAAGCCAACGCAACCAAAACAAGCTGTGATATCAAAAATGGCAAGAGTATCGTGACAACCAGAACTTGTTTGAGTGCGACAAATGTTACAGAAGACAAGATGTATTGGGTTAAAACCAGTACCAAAACATGTTCTGGTGCATGCAATTCAAGTAAAACGGATTGTGCACAGTAGTTTATGTGGTTCATTTGATTTGTCGATATTGCAATCTGCTACATCAATATTATCTGAATCTGAAATAAAAAAATCCCGGTTTACATTGAGATGTGAACTGAGATTTTTTTGCTGTCAGTCGTTCTGAAAAATGAAGTTATGGTTCACACCTTGTGGGATCTTCTCCATATAATCAGGCACAATCTAAAAATACGTCATTGCCAATGAGTTTATTTTGGCCATCGCAGAGATATTGATTGCATTCTTTATGAATTTGGTCAGCCTCATTTTGTATATAAAGACAAAACGCACCTGAGATTGCGCCATTCGATTTCACATGGTGTTCATATCTCAATCCTCGTCGCCGTTGTCGTTTGTTTTGGGGAATTTGACGACCTTGTCGGCGGAATTGATTTTCCCATCCGGTAAATTGTAATGAACCTTTAACATCGCTGAATCCTTTAGAAAGTCGATGTGCCCGACTTCGACGTCAATGATGTCGAGCCCTGTTCTTTCTTTGAGATCTGCTATGAGTTCGTCGCGTTTTTTGACTTTAATCAAATCAATGCGGTCGTACTGAATCAGCTTTGTATTATCCTGGTATTTACCCCGGAAAAGTTCGCTCAACCCAATGCTTGCAATGAGAAATACATCAGCAGCACCAATCATTAGCCATGGAATATCCCTCGACATCGCATTGACAACAGAAAGTGCAATGATCACAAACAAATATGTCATTTCACGAACAGGCATTGATTCCGTACGATAACGAATGATGCTGAAAATCGCGAAAAGCCCAAGGGCAAACCCTGTTTTCATCGAAGAATCATTGAGCACGTATATCAGCGTAAAAATACTGATGCTCATGAGAATAAATGTAAAGCAGAAATCAAGTCGTCGGCTTTTGGGATAATAAAAAGACCGCATAATGATGATGGCGACGACGAGATTGACACCAAAACTAATCAGAAAGTTAATGAGTGCCGATGGAATCATGGTGCTCCTTTGTGAATGTGCAATGTATGCACGATGACTGCTCAGGCATTGCTAATTATTAACCGAAGTTAACCCTTTACTGTTGATTTTAAGGATATGACGAATGCGCTCTTTGAACAGGTTCTGTTTTAACTGACTATCTGTCAACGCATAGCCAATGACGTATTTACTAAAACCGAAAGTGTGAATATGCATACGCATGAGCAGATCGTGCATTGGAGATTGAGTTCTGCCATCGCGTTTGAGTTCAACAATCGCAACACCGCATAAATCCATTTCCACGCCATTTATCATGTTGTGAAACTGGAGATTCGTGTCGATGGTAAGTCGTTCCGTCATTCCATTGTTGACAAGCGTGAGACGATTGAATCGATTCTCGATTTGCGGCTGAAGCTCTTCAGGCGTAAAAAGTGCATTTTGTTTAAGAAATTCGCGAGTTCTTTCTTCAAAAAGAAAATCTTCTATATTTTCCTTAATTTTAATGCGTTTCTTGTCTGTTCTGCCGTGATTATTTTTATTTTTGACCTCAAAAAAGGACAGATTTGAAGAAACATAAGTCCGAAATCGAATTTTTTCGCGAGTTTTTCGTCCGTTCTGATGGGCCAGATACATTTTTTGATCAGGTGTATCGTAATAAATGGTGTGATAGGCAATGTTTCGTTCACGCTCGACCTCCTGAAGTCGATAATCAAGAACGGATTGTCTAAGGAGTTCCACGAGTGATGAAATCGCAATGACATACTTTGTATCCGTGCGGTTCATCAGCTTAATATCTTTCATCTCATCGAGGGAAATCGGGGCAAATTCCTTGATGATATCTTCGAGTTCCTGAAAAGCAGTCATTTATTTTCAATCCAAGCCAGAACGTGGTTTTGTCGAATTAATTATCGACAGACAATGTTCATAAGTCGAAATAAATGATTGAATCAAGTGTTGTAGTTCAGCAAAATATATCGAAACAAATCACGAAAAAGTGTCGTATGTAGTGCGTGGCATGGCGTATTGGCAGGGAACTTTGTTTCCCTCACCCGGCCGCCAAAGGCGGCCACTCTCTCCTCAGTTCACCAAAGGAAATGCATTTCGCCTCTCGTCGCTATTGCATCTCCGGCTCATGCATTTCCTTATTGATGTGTGTTGCGGCTTCGAGCTTTCGTGAACTGGCTATTTTGTTACGGTAGCCATAAACCAATAGTTTCAATAGCTCTTTATATGGATATGCAGGTGCTCCTGCATGGGTG
>JAZRWV010000067.1:0-6108 GCA_045599925.1 Myxococcota bacterium | reverse complement strand
CGTCACTTCCGAAACATCTTCGCTGTTTCGCGGCACAATCTGAAGATGATTGTACGAATAATATACAACACCTGTCACATCATAATGATGCCCATTAGCCAGTTCCAAAGGCTTCTGCTTGGTCAGCATATTACCAATGAGAACACCTTTGGCATTTTCATCCAAAGAGCTCCAGCCAATTTCACTATTTTTGCCTCCAATAAGTTCTGCCACGACATCCTGAACCGTCAACGGAGAAATCCGCACAAGCATTCCATCGTAAATATTGGAAGCACTTTCAGCACCATTATCCAGAATATCCGCACCAGAAATCACGACTGGTTCAATCTTTGCCGTTCCGGCAGTTTTTTCAACAACGACATCTTTTGCGGGATCATAAATCTGGAGCTGACAGTAATAGCTGTTCAGGCCTGTCGATGTTACGCGGACATTGTCGCCAATTGCCATGGCACTGTTATCTGCATAAGTCGTGCATTTTTTGTTTTTCGGACACGAAACATAAGCACCCGCCTGCTTTCCATCCGCCGATACTTCCTGAATGAAAAAACCTGAAGTCCCATTCATTGCCGTCACAACGCCTTCGACGACGACATCTGCTGATTTGCTTGCATCTCCCGTTTCTGAACAGGATTCCAGATTCACATATTTGTCATAATCCACATGAATGGCTTTAATCGTGCGATATTTAGGAACACAGCCTTCTTCTGAACATGTCGCATTTTCACCGCATTCATTCACGACTTCCGATACGCCATCCACGCATTTGACCTGACTGTTGTTATCGCCGCACGTCACATCCCCATGCTTAACCGTTTTCCCATTGATTTGACACGTATTCGGGACGACACAGTCATTGTCACGGCAATAAATCTTATTATCCGAGCGAGTACTGCAATCCTGAACAACAGAAAAATCCTTGTTGTAACATTCCTTTACAACCGCCCCGTCACAAATACGCCCCTTGTGCGCGATAGAAACCTCACCGGCCATACAGCCTTCCGGCACAACGCATTTGTTTTCAAAACAAACCGTCTTTTCCGGGTCATTCGGCAAGGGACACGTCTGCCCCCCATCAAGTTTGCCGTCATAACAAGTTCTCAGTCGATTGCCGTCACATATCGCCGTTTCGTGAAGAACAACCGTCTCATTCAACTGACAGCTCTGATATTCAGGAACTGAACATTTGTAGTCGCCATCAATCATCATGCAGAGTTCTTTTTCCGAACACGTATCAACGGCTTCAACATTTCCTGCTCTGCAGATAACGAGCTCTTTTTTGTCACTGCTGCAGGCTTTTTTCCCTTCGGACAGATCTTTTCCTTCGAATGAACATACCATCGTGTCGCTGCACGCTGTGTTGTCACTGTTGCAGGAATTGCTTTTGCACTTTTCTTCAACTTCCCATGACTTATTATTGCAAATATAGGAAACACCGTCTTTGCAGCGCATTTTTCCATCCGTACAGACAGTATCCGCGCAACGCCCATTTTGACAAGTTTCCCACCAGTCACACTTTTTCCCGCTCTCGCAACAGCCATATCCACTGCCATCACAGGAATCAGACGCCCCGCAATAATTCATGTCGGTATCGGGATTAATACACGAACCATCACACGCAATCTGCCCTTTTGGACACTTTGCCATGCAGTAAAATGCCTCTTTGCTGTCCAGATAACATCCATCAAAATTCTTCGGACAGTCCCCGGAATTAAACACTTCCGTATAACACCCGTCTCCCTTTTTGCACGTAGAAGAACTTCCCATCTGAATATAGGAAATCGACTCGTTAATATCACTCGGGGGACAACGATCTCCCCGATCCAATACATCATCCAGTGCACATCCGAATGCAAGCAATGACGTCAGACTAATAGAAAAATAAGCAATTACGCGACTTTTCATGTGATTTCTGGACATAAGACACCTCGTCACAAAGGAAAACGTCTGCTTTTTAGCATATTTCAACAAAATTCGCAAAATTGGTGTACGAATTCTGAAAGTACCGGCCTATTTGCTAATGGCAAATACGGCCTGGCTTCGGGCCGGCTATGGCTTCGCCATACACCGGCCCAATCCTTTTATTTTTTCGCCAGTTTCATACCGGGTTTCCAGTTGTCAACAACCGTAATGCTCGGAATATCCCCAAGCAGATTGGCAAAACCGGCAAACAACTTGGCCGCCGTACCCTTCTGGGCTCCTTCGTCCGCCCGAAGCTGACTGTTCAGCACCTGCCCCTTTTTCCCTTTCTTCAGCTCCGGATATTTCAGATTCAGATAAATGCGTTCAATTTTGTCTTTCTGATAAATGAGCACCGAAATCGTCTCATCCGCATCCACACTTTCGACAATGCCAACCAAAGAATGCCAGTCATTCCATCGTCCGTCGCGATTGCGATCGAATGTGTTATGGAAAAACACAAGATCGCCCACAGCCGGTCTTGTCGACTGATAAACAAGCTTATTGCTGAAAGCATGCTGATACAGCTCGGCAATGGTCGGCATCGGAGCTCTGACTTTGCTCAAATCGACACCGTTGATCCGATAAATGGCCATCACGTATGACATCGCAAGAGTATGCGGCGCACTCGCCGGATCAACAACAACCTGCTTGGCTGTATTTGCTTTGACCAGATGCGTTCCATCACCGACAACATTAGTCTCTTTTTTGGGGGTCTCGACTTTGGCGGCAACAACAGGCGTTTCTTTCGTTTCTTTCGTTTCTTTAACCGGCGCCGTCTGAATGTCGTGTCTGGATTCTGCGGCTTCAACTTTGGCGGCAACAACAGGCGTTTCTTTCGTTTCTTTCGCTTCTTTAACCGGAGCCGTCTTAGCGGCCTTATCCTGTGTCGGCAAAGTTTCTTGAGGCGCATTGGCTGCAGCTAAAAGCGCATCGACATCGACTGTATTATCATTTGCAGGAGCTGCCTTTGATTCATTCAGCAATGCACTGACCTCATCCAGTGCCTGCATTGCCGCAAAGATGTCATCATCAGCATTATAAAGGCTGTCCTGTTTTGAATTGTCCAGTGCAAGCAAATTCGCATCGTTGTTTTCAGCAAATGCGTCCATGCTGCCCATCAATGCGGAAACAAGCGCAATACAGAATACGAATTTTTTACCCATAATCAGCCTCCATACAAATAAAGCTGATTATGTGCTAACCCAATATAACAATTATGGCCAATTTTCGGGCTTTGAATTCATCCCCAAAAAGCCGGCGTATCCCGCAAGGGAAAGCCGGCTGGCGAAGCCGTATTGGCTCGTCGAGCCAATAGGCGAAGCCCCATTAAAACCTCATTCATCATCCTTTCCAAAACTGTCCGAAGTCAAAGACGTGGTCTTGAGCAGTTTTTCAAGAGCCTGATCTGCCGAAATCTGAACAGGAGAACCGTCGAGTGAGTTCAAATCCAGCTGAGACATATCGACTTTCGGAGCAAATGCCTGATGATAGAAATTATTCATTATCTCAGCCAGATACGGCGTTTTTTCGGAATCGCCGCCGTATTCCTTGGGATCAATCGATGAACAGGCGAGCCGCTGTCCCATTGTCGTGGACAAGCAAAGCTGAACCATGTTTTCAAACACAGAACCGGAAATGACAAAAGGCGCATCGGGTTGATATTCAAATCGCGGAGAACTGCCAGACATCATGACTTCCATCGCATCTTTCAGAACCGGCGCATTCATTGTATCGTCAAACCGAATGGGAAGCCTGATATCGAAATGCCTGAAAACAGCCGGATAAATGCGATAAATGTCAGCAAACAGCTTTAAAGCCTCATCGCGCCTGCCTGTTTTCTGATAGGCATCAGCCTTGATGAGACGAGTCTGCTGAAGCAGCAACGACAAGTTTTTGGGCAAATCCTTTTCGACCTGTTCAGCAAACTGAACTGCTTTTTCATAATTGCCATCACGCCAGGCAAAATAAGCCGTCATATGATCAAAAACCGGATGCATCATTTCGATTTCTTCCGCTTTCAGGATACTTTTTTCATACTCAAGCATGAATTCGGCCGTCCGATTTCCCAGAGCATCGGAAACCGCATAATAATAAAGCGGCGTATCCATCACATAAAACGGAACGAGAAAAGACATAAGGTTCTTCTCATTGAGTGCGTATTTGAATAATTTCTGATTGGCGGACCAGAGTTTTGTCTCGAGGTTTTTCTTCTCTTTCTGCAGTTCCTCAATTCGATCGATAATATCTTTATCTTTGTCCGTAAAAAGGCTGTAAATCCAACGATTTACGCCGAAATAGAGAAGCGGATTCAGTTCGCGGTATACGCTTAAAGCCTCGGAATTTCGGCGATAAGCATCGGATGTAATGGCAAAATACGAAAGATATTGAGAAAACTCCATCTGTCCTTTGAGGAGGCTGTCATATCCGAGTCTTGAAGGCGCATTGACGACGGTCTGCATAAGAGCATAGGCGCGTTCAGAAAATCCCATTTCGAACAGGATTGAAGCCATATTGCTGCGTTCCTGCATTTCCGTTTGAATTTTATAGCGTTGTTCAATATTTCGTTTTCTGGCTTTAAGTAAAGCGGAAATCGCACTCTGCCATCTGCCGTCAGAGAGATAAATCATCGCGAGACCAGAATAAGGACTTGTAACGCAGTCCCGGCTTTTTGCCCCCACAGATTTCAAATAATACTGAATAGCCTCGTCAAGTTTAAGGAGCAGTGCAAGTCCGCGGGCATGATTAATGAGCACGACGCATGACTTTCCGGCATGGTAATCGACGGACCGAATACTGGCGTCCATGGCTTCGAGATGTCCGTGACGTGCATCTTCAAGAGCGACGAGGTCGTTGTAAGCTTTATCGGCCCAAAAGGTATCCTGTCCATTAATCGAGTGTTCAGCGATTGCCCGAGCTTCGTCAAAGCGATCCAATTTAATGAGCGGCCAAACGGCATCTTCACCGAGTTCAGCGTGATAGAGGTCAGCCACTTTTTGATGTGTTGCAAGTTCTTCCGGCCGCATGTCGAGTTCAGCGTATACATCCGAAAGATCTTTATAGATTCTCTGCTGCCAAACCTGCAGCCCCGAATCAGAAGGAATTCCGGTTTCAGGATCACAATATTTGCTTTCGAACAGTGTAATCGTTTTTTTCAGCAGTTGCATTGCGCGAATATGATTTCCCTCGCCATTCCAGAAGACATAGGCAAGGACGTAATTTGCGGCGACTGAATTGGGATTTTCTTTCAGAAATTCTTCAGCAGACTGGCGAGCCTTGATGTAATGCGAATGAGAAACATCATCAAAAGCAGAGCGTTCTCTGGCATCCTCAAAGATGTCCCTGGCAAAAGCCGGCTGGCTCATCCCGATTCCAACGAGCATCAGCCCCAATACTATTGCGAAAAGAAAGCGTTTCATCTGCGAATTATCTGGACATCAGGCTTGAAGAAAGTTTTTTGAGCGGATTTGCAATTGCTTCGCGAACGAGGACACCGGCATCACCGACACCAGGAGCAAGCTGCAGTCGATGAGAAAACAGTGATTCAGCCAGTGCACTGATATCCTGTGCAGAAACGAAACTGCGGCCTTTCATAAAAGCAAATGCCTGAAGAGCGGGGACAGCCTGAACAAGAGAACGCGTCGAAGCCCCCTGGAGACAGCGTGGATCATCGCGAAGCGTGCGAATGATATCGACAAGGCATTCCATGACTTCGTCAGCAACAGCAATTTCGTTACGAACAGTGTGTCGAACATCCAAAAGCTGCTGAATGGTAATTTGTTCCATATTGCATTTTTCGCGAGGACGGCCCCAGCTGCGAATGACCTGGAGCTCTGCTTCGCGTGAAATATTGGTCATGCGAACCTTGAACATAAAACGGTCGAGCTGAGCAATCGGAAGAGGATAGGTACCGACAGCATCCAGCGGATTTTGGGTTGCTATAACAAAGAACAAATCCGAAAGTTTATGCGTCACATTGTCAATTGTAACCTGCTTTTCGCCCATTGATTCGAGAAGTGCGGACTGAACTTTTGGCGATGTTCGGTTGATTTCATCGACCAGAGCAATATGCGTAAAAATAGGTCCCCGTCGAAAATGAAACTGGCTGGCTTCGGGATCAAAGACCATGACACCAGTGATATCACCCGGCAA
>JAZRWV010000066.1:0-2954 GCA_045599925.1 Myxococcota bacterium | reverse complement strand
CCAATGCCGAAAAAACGGCAGAGCGCATGCTTTCGTGCCGCGAATTTGTCGAAAATGGCACCGGACTGTGCGTCATTTTTAGCACATATCAGTCGATCGAAGCCGTCGAAGCGGCACAAAAGCGCGTTCTCGAAGAAACCGGCGGCGCTTTCGGGACGTTTGATCTCGTCATTTGTGACGAAGCGCATCGCACGACGAAGGCCTGTTGTGCCAAAACGGCCGAAGATACACCTGCATTTTTGCACGTTCACGACGATGCGCTGATTCGTGCTCGCAAACGCTTATATATGACCGCAACGCCGCGTATTTATTCCGAGGCGGCCAAAGCGAGTGCCCGGGCAAAAACGCCGGATCTGAACATTGCGTCGATGGATGATGTCGAGGTTTTTGGCGAAGAATTCCACCGCATCAGCTTTAACGATGCCGTGCAACAGGGGCTTCTGACCGATTATAAAGTCATCGTTTTGACGGTATCTGAAGACAATCTGCCCCAGGAAATTCGCGCCGATGTTGAAGATCCGACTAAATCGGAGATCGATGTTTCGGTCGCTGCGCGCCTTTGCGGCTGTATTCAGGCGCTGTCCAAACAGATCCTCGGCGACAACGACCGCACGCGAAGCGAAGATCCGCAGCTCGTTCGACGCGCACTCGCGTTTTGTCCCACCATCGGTTCCGAAGATACGCCCGGTACATCCAGGAACATTGCCGCCATTTTTCCCGATGTCTGCCACAAATTCCGTCAGGCGCTGCCCGTCTGGGATCGCACCAAATACGTCCAGATCGAAGCCGAACACGTCGACGGCTCCATGCCAGCCACAGAGCGCAATAACAAACTCGCCTGGCTTGAAGAAACGCCCACCATGCCTCACCCCCAGCCCCTCTCCAAAGGCGAGGGGAGTGAGCCTCACACCCAACCGGTGGGAGCGGTTTGCCGCGTGTTGTGCAACGTGCGATGTCTTTCGGAAGGCGTGGATGTGCCGGCACTCGATGCCGTCATCTTTATGAGCCCGCGCAAAAGCCAGGTCGAAGTCGTTCAGTCGGTCGGGCGCGTCATGCGCAATTTCAAACGTGGCGAGGAAGGCGGAAAGAAGTATGGGTACATCGTGATTCCCGTCGTGATTCCGTCCAAAATGAGCGTCGAAAAAGCACTCGAAGACAACGAGCGATTCAAAGCCGTTTGGCAGGTTTTGAACGCCCTGCGCTCGCATGACGAACATTTTAACGCCATCGTCAATCAGATCAATCTCAATCAGCAGACGCCCGACAAAATCGTCGTCGTCGAAGGCGGTTACGATCCCGACGAAGAAGCCTGCTATACGGTCAAAGACAATCAGAAAGCGCGCCAGGAACGCGTCGCGCGTCAGCTCGAATTGTTCGGACCTGAACAAAAAAACATCTATGCAAAAATCGTCAACAAAGTCGGCGACCGCATGTATTGGGCCAACTGGGTTAACGATATCGCGCGCGTTGCGACGGACATTATCGAACGCATCAACGGTCTGATCGAGCGCGAACCCGAAGCCGCCGACGCCTTCAACGCCTTTATGGACGGTCTGCGCCAGAACATCAACGATGCCGTTGCGCGCGAATCTGCCATAGAAATGCTCGCTCAGAACATCGTCGCGGGGCCCGTTTTCGACGCGCTGTTCAAGGATTACGGCTTCAGCGACAACAATGCCGTCAGCCGAACGATGGAAAACGTCGTGCGTTTTTTCGAGTCGCGCGGCCTGCGAAAAGACACCGTCACGCTCAATAAATTCTACAAATCCATCGAATACAACGTGTCGAATATCGACAACGCCGAAGGCAAACAGCGCATCATCAAAGAGCTTTACGACAACTTTTTCCGGCTCGTTTTCCCGAAAACCGTCGAAAAACTCGGCATCGTTTATACGCCCATCGAATGCGTCGATTTCATCCTGCACAGCGTCGAAGACCTCATGCACCGCCATTTCGGCTGCTCGATCAGCGACGAAAACGTGCACGTCCTCGATCCGTTCGTCGGCACCGGCTCGTTCATCACGCGCCTCATGCAGTCGGGCATCATCAAACCTCGCGACCTCGAGCGCAAATACCGCCGCGAACTTCACTGCAACGAAATCGTCCCGCTCGCATATTACGTCGCCGACGTCAACATCGAAAACGTCTTCCACAGCATCACACAGCGCAAGGAATATCTCAATTACGACGGCATTTGCCTGACCGACACGTTCCAGCTCTACGAGCGCAATGTGCAAAAAGTTATTCCCGGTTGTTTTGAAGAAAATTCCGAAGAAATCGAAAACCAGCGCAAAGCTCCCATCCGCGTCATCGTTTGCAATCCGCCGTATTCGATTGGCCAAGGCAGTGCAAATGATAATGCTGCCAATCAGTCTTATCCTCATCTCGAAGCCAGAATTGCTGAGACGTATGCCAAAGACTCTAAGATGACAAGTGTTAAAGCGCTCTATGATTCCTATATCAAAGCGATTCGCTGGGCGACCGACCGCATCAACGAAACGCCGGGTGGTGGCATCATCGGCTTTATTTCCAATGCCGGTTGGATTGAAAAATTAGGAGCAGATGGACTGCGCAAATGTTTAACTGAAGAGTTCGACTATATTTATATTTACAATTTACGAGGTGGTATAAAGGGGAAAATCGGAAATACAGCAAAAATTGAAGGTGGAAATGTTTTCAATATCATGGTTGGTGTTGCGTTTACATTCCTCGTTAAACTTCCGGGGGGGGAAGTATCCCCCTGCGCGTCTATGACACGGTCATACGACGCGACCCCCTCTGCGGGGCCTCAATCGCCGGCCCCGCAACGCCCTGGCTCCGGCCTCACCCCCGTCCCCTCTCCAAAGGAGAGGGGGGAAAGTCTCACTTCACAGGGGAGAGCAATCATCCAATATGAAGCCGTGGCCGATTACCTCAAACGCGAAGAAAAACTCGATCTCGTCAAATCGCGTTAC